>CAMWGS010000320.1 GCA_947173865.1 uncultured Ruminococcus sp. | reverse complement strand
GTTTAATGGGAATTCCTTACCCGCCTGCAATCAAAAAAGCAATTGACGTTTTGCAAACGAAAGTCGGCAGAATGGAAGAAGAAACAAATATTGAAAACAACGAGGAGGATGAATAATATGGCAATTTTTAAGCTCGATAAAATCATGAATTTTGGCGGTGTAACCGTCAACGAGTATCTGTTCACAAAGCACAATCCTAATCATATCGCAATGCCCTCTGTTTCGATGGAGAGCAAAATTATCGGTGTGACAATTCATAACACAGACTGGATTTCTGTAGTAAGCGGAACAACTCCTGCGGAGCAGCACACAAGAGCAACGGTCAATGGAAATATGAATGATGGCCGTGTGCATTATTACGTCGATAACATCTGTGCATGGCAGAATCTTCCGCTTAATCTTTCGGGTTGGCACGCCGCTGACGGCAGCGGCAACGGCAACCACAGAACCATTGCCATTGAGTGTATTATGAGTTCTGCTTACAACGATAGAGATAAAAAGTCCGAGAATAACGCTGCTAAACTTGTAGCGGCATTGCTGAAGAGGAAGCACGGATTATCTGAATACAGCGAAGAATACATATAAAATGTGTCCGCTGTATATTCTTCCGCACTGGTCGGCTTTTAAGGCAAAGGTTCAGTCCTACATGAATTCTGATGCTTCCGCATCGACAACTCAGCTTTATAGAGTACGCAAAAGCTGGAGCGATGCAAAATCGCAGATCGGTGCTTTTTTCTCTCTGGACAATGCGAAAAATGCTTGTAAATCAGGATATTCTGTATTCGATGCAAACGGAAATGTTGTCTATCTTGCAAAGAAGTCCGTTGATGAAATTGCCCGTGAGGTTATTCAGGGCAAGTGGGGCAACGGTACTGATCGTAAAAACAGGCTCACAAATGCTGGATATGATTACAATATCGTGCAAAAACGTGTGAATGAACTGATGAAATAGTGTATAGAATATGTCCCTGAGTAGTTTTTCAGAACTGTTCAGGGATTTTTTTATTTTAGCGGACCAGAGTTTTGGATAATTATTATATATATGTGTAAGAAAAAATGGAGGTAATCGCTATGACTGACAAAGAAAAAAAGCTGTCAACAATCTTGCCAGACTTGGAACATCAATCACCGATATTTCGGAAAAACTTAACATTTCCCGAAATACTGTAAAATCCTATTTTCAGCGAAAAAAGACAGCCGATGTTTGCCTGAACTGCGGCACTGTTCTCACACATACTCCGCACAAGAAAAAGAAAAAATTTTGTTCCGATAAATGCCGTATGCACTATTGGAATGTACACCCAAATGAAATGTCGCATAGCAATGCCACTATTATTAAATGTGAAGTCTGTGGAAAGGACGTTTTGAGTTACCGACAAAAGCCACGCCGTTTCTGTTCACGGGAGTGTGCTGCAAAAGGGAGAGCCTGCCATGAATGAGAATATTTTAGAATACAAAATATCACTTGCTATAATGCGGAATTTCCTGAAAAGAGGACTTCTGACCGCCGAAGAATTTAAGCTGTCTGAACAGATATTAGCCGAAAAATGCGGCTTATCTTTGTGCAGTATATTTCGTGAAATTCCTTGACTTTTTGCCGATTCAGAGCGAATATAGTAGTACTATTAAATAGGAAGGTGAAGTCTATGGAACGCAAAGTACATATGATGAATAGGCGTCCGCCGAAACCAAAAATGCTCCGTGTGGTAGGCTACGCACGAGTTTCAAGCGGAAAAGATGCCATGATGCACTCTCTCGCATCTCAGATTGACTATTTTCAGAATTTAATAAAAAATCACGCAGGCTGGGAATTTTGCGGTGTGTACGCTGATGAAGCCTTGACAGGTACGAAAGAGGAACGTCCGCAGTTTCAGAAAATGCTTGAAAAATGCTGGAATCACGAGGTAGATTTGATTATCACAAAGGCGATTTCAAGATTTGCAAGAAATACTGTCACACTTCTTGAAACTATCAGGGAACTGAAAAATCTGGGAATTGACGTGTGGTTTGAGAAAGAAAACCTGCACTCCATTTAGGGCGACGGCGAACTTATGTTAAGTATTTTAGCAAGTTTTGCACAAGAGGAGAGCAAATCCGTCAGCGATAATATGAAGTGGCGGATTCAGTCAAATTTTAAAGAGGGTATGCCGTGGAACGCTACGATTTTAGGCTACCGCTACAAAAACGGCGTTCTTATCGTTGAACCCGAAGAAGCTGAAATCGTTCGTTTTATCTTCAATCATATCTGGACGGTGCAGGTTCTCAGAAAATTGCCAACGAACTGAACGCACAAGGCAAAATCACGAGAAAACGCTGTAAATGGCATAAAAACTCGGTTATAAAAATTCTCTGCAACTATACATATACTGGAAATCTGCTTTTGCAAACCACTTTTCTGGAAAATCATACCACGAAAACGCCTATGAAAAACGAGGGACAGCTTCTAAAGTATCACGTTGAGGACGCTCACGAGGCGATTATTTTAATGTAGCAGTACCTTGC
>CAMWGS010000319.1 GCA_947173865.1 uncultured Ruminococcus sp. | reverse complement strand
ATATTAAACATATGAACAAGTATTCATATTATGAAAGGACTGATTTTCATGACAAAGACTTATACAATAAATAATCTTGACTGTGCTCATTGTGGTGCTAAAATTGAGTCACTCATAGCTGATATGCAGGATATCGAATCGGCTGTACTTAATTTCCCACTTAAAAAACTTTCGGTGACAGGAGATATTGACGAAAACACTCTCGAACTAATGAACAGACTTGCAAGGAAAGTGGAAGCAGAAGTTGAAATTATACCGATTGAAAAAAATTCTGTTATAACAAAAACATACACAATAAATAACCTCGACTGTGCCCACTGCGGTGCTAAAATTGAGTCACTCATAGCTGATATGCAGGGTATCAAATCAGCTGTGCTTAATTTCCCTCTTAAAAAACTTTCGGTGACAGGAGATATTGACGGCGACACGCTCGAACTAATGAACGCACTGGCTCAGGCAGTTGAAGCAGGTGTAGAAATAGTTCCGTTTGAAGAAAACGCACCTGCTCAGGAAGATTCCGAAAAAGAAGAAAGTCTGCTCCGTGAGATAATACCGCTTGCCGTCGGAATTATACTTTTTGTTTCGGCACTTCTTATGGAAAAATTCACGGGAATAAAAATACTTCCCTTACTGCTTTTTATTTCGGCATACCTCGTACTTGGATTCAACGTAATAAAATCCGCCGTAAAGAATATAGGTTCAGGAAACTTATTTGACGAAAATTTTCTTATGACTGTTGCAACAATCGGAGCGTTTGCACTCGGTGAATATGCCGAAGCAGTGGGAGTAGTGTTATTTTTCCGTATAGGAGAACTTTTTGAGGACTACGCCGTTTCACAGAGCAGAAAAGCAATAACAGGCATTGCAGGTCTCAAAGCCGACTATGCAGATGTTCTTGTCAACGATGAATATGTCCGCACACCTGCCGAAAATATCAAAGTCGGAGATATTCTGCGTATAAAGGCAGGTGAACGAATAGCGGTTGACGGGACAGTTGAATCAGGCGAATCAAAGATAGATACGTCAGCGGTAAACGGCGAACCCGTTCCGCTTACCGTCCGCACGGGCGACACAATAATGTCAGGCTGTATAAATCTTTCGGAAAGCTTCACACTCCGTGCGTCTGCATCTGCCGACGAATCAATGATTGCAAAAATTGCAAAGGCTGTTGAGGACGCTTCCGCATCAAAGCCAAAAATGGACCGCTTTATAACACGTTTTTCAAAAGTATACACACCTATAGTAATTATAACGGCACTTCTCACAGCAATAATTCCGTCAGTCATAACGGGAAACTGGAGCAAGTGGATATATTCCGCACTTACATTCTTGGTAATAAGCTGTCCGTGTGCATTGGTACTGAGCGTACCGCTTGCGTACTTTTCGGGAATAGGAGTCGCTTCCAAACTCGGTATACTGTTCAAAGGCGGTTCGGCAATCGAAATACTTGCCAAAGTAAAAACAATAGCTTTCGACAAAACAGGCACACTCACAAACGGAAGTTTTACTGTTACCGAAATCAAGCCGTACAGCGACATGACACCCGAAAATATCATTAAAATATGTGCTTCATGTGAACAGTCGTCAACTCACCCCGTAGCTGAAAGCATAATAAAATACTGTCATGAAAATTCAATTGCAATCTTAAATCCAGACAAATCAACAGAACTCGCAGGACGTGGAATATCGGCATCACTAAACAACTGCAACATACTTTGCGGAAACGAAAGACTTATGAATGAAAATAATATATCCGTTTCTAAGGACGGCGAAAAAGTAACAGGCAGTGTTGTGTATGTTGCGGTTAACGGAAAAGCAGTCGGAAGGATAACGGTTTCAGACACTGTTAAAAAAACTTCCGCCGAAACTGTTTCCGCACTCAAATCAATGGGAATACGTACGGCTATGCTTACGGGCGACAAGTCTGAAAATGCCGAATCTGTCGCCAAATCCCTCGGAATTGACTATGTGAAAGGTGATTTGCTTCCCGACGGAAAACTTTCCGAAATTGAAAAAATGCGTGACGGACACGGTTCGGTTATGTTTATAGGAGACGGTATAAATGACGGTCCTGTTCTCGCAGGTGCGGACATAGGTGGTGCTATGCAGAGCGGCTCTGACCTCGCACTTGAAGCCGCTGACGCTGTTTTCATGAACTCAGAACCCGAAACAGTTGTAAAAGCCAAAAAAATAGCTGACAGAACACTTTCTGTAGCTTATCAGAACATTATTTTTGCACTCGTTATAAAAGCCGTTGTTCTTGTTCTCGGACTTGTCGGACACCCTAATATGTGGCTTGCGGTTTTTGCAGACTCGGGAACGGCAATGCTCCTTATATTAAACTCAATAAAAATTCTCGGTACAAAAAAATACAGATAACATTCAAGGGCAGTCATAACAACTGCCCTTTTTCAATATATTATATAAAAAAACACTTTACAAAGTAAAATATTTATGATATACTTTTTATATAAAATATATATAAAGGAGATAACATGAAAAAAATTTTATTTGCAGTCATTGCACTG
>CAMWGS010000318.1 GCA_947173865.1 uncultured Ruminococcus sp. | reverse complement strand
AAATCGTTGCATATTCGACATTTTCACAATCATCAAATTCAATTTCTGACATTTCTTTCAATTTTTAAATCAGAATTCTTCTGACATTCGCTTCAAAATCTCCCATTTTAAAACTCCTTTCAGGGTATAAAAATAAGGCTTGCAAGCCTTTATCTGCGGTATTTTCCTGTCTGTCCGTAATGCTTCCTGCGAAGTATTCCGCTGACATACTCTGAATAATCAACTTCAAAGCCAGTCACAGCGTCAAGCATGAATAAAGCACTGTCATAACTTGGCGTATACATTTTTTCACCTCCTTAAATAGTTTTTAAGCATAATTAAAACGCCCATTATAGAGCGTTTTAAAATCATTTAATAGTCATAATAGTCAATAAAAATATCAGGAAATTCAAAACTTGTTGGTGGTTCTGTTCCATATTTTTCAATTGTTTTATCTATTCCAGTTTCAATGCAATCTTCTAATACTTCGCAAAATTCTTTACAAATTAATGAATCTGTTATAACGTCATCAGGAAATTCAGGAAAATATTTAAATTTATCATGAAATTTTCCAATTATTTTTTCAAATTCATTTGTCATTGCCTATACTCTCCAATAATTTTTCAAATTTTTTAAGTGCATTTGGAAAATATTTTTGAATTTCCTTATATCGCACCTCATCAAATTGTGCCTCAAACATATGAGCAAAAGCTTCAGAATAAATCCTATTACTGTTTTTCCAATAATTCGAGTCATTCTGCATATGTCCTGAACAACCTTTTATTTTACCGTTTGAAAGTCCCTCCATAATATCAGAAACGGAGCTTTGCACTCTAAAAGATTCTCTCAAGTCTTGGCTTATTGCTTTTTGTGCATCAAGGTTATTTGTAAAATTATTAGAACATTTATAATATCCCAAATATTTCAAGTAATCCATTGTAAGCGAAATATGAAAGTCTTTATTTGTTGAAATTTTTCCTGCCAAATCATCTATCATATGTCCATGTTCGTGAAACCATGTAACACCTGCTCCCTTTGAAGATAATAAATCATTTGAATAATTCATATATATTTTTTTATCAGTTCTATTATAGTGTGCTATACCATTATAATTAGAATCTACAACTGAATCAGGCGGTATAAATTTATTGAATACCTTTTTGGCAATTTCAGAACCATTTGAAAATCTTTTTTCAATTGCTTTCCTATATGATTTTTCCATTTGTTTATCTGAAGAAAGTCGCTTTTTAAATTTAAAAATATCCTTTAATTCTGAAATTGGGCTTTCATCTATATTAATTATACCTCTTATTTGGGTGAAAGTCAAGCTATTTCGGGAATTTTCTTTCGGATAATTCTGCTCCTTGAAATAGTCCCTGTCCTGACCTGTTTGTTTGATAAAATCACGCATTTTAGCCTGTCTGTCTTTCACAAGAGAGTTTGAATAATTCAGACTGTCCTGCATGACTTGTCTGAGTTCAGGGTCGTCGGCTTCTTCGACAGCAGTTCTGAAAGCGACCTGTTCACGCTTGGCGGCACGGATTTCTCTTTCATAACGTCGCTGAATCTGCGAAATTTCGTACTGACTGTACATTTTACCGTTGTACTCAATATTTTTTTCGTCGAGTTTTTTGAGGTCTTTTGCGGAATAGTTCGGTTTTGAGTAGCCTTCAAAGAACGGAAACCAGTCATGCCTGCAGTTCCAGCCACCAAAGCCGTCACCAGTGCCGTAGCCGATGTCTTTAAGTGAAAGATAGCCACGCCGTCCCGACAGGCTTACAATTTTGCCCTGCCATGATGCGTGCGACGGTCTTGCACCGGAATGTGCCGAAATCTCCATGAGGTCGCAACCACATTCTTCGGCGTTCATGAGACCGATTTCACGGCACGTCTGTCCGACACCCGTAAGCACCGCACGTCTTACTGCAACGTCGATACGTTCCGTGTGTCCCGACGGATAAAGAACTGTCGCACCCTGCTGAGCCGTCCTCTGAACCGCCTGTCTGATTGCCTCCCGATACGAAAACGCACCGCTGACAACCTGCATATACGCCGAATTACAGGCATTTATGTAAGCCGTCTGTGATGTATCAGCAGTAGTCAGGGTCAGATTTTTCATATTGCCGAGAGTTTTTCTGTAACCTGCCTCCAGTGTCTGACGCATCGCCGATGACTGCCGTATGTCAACCGGAGTCAAACCGTTTTCACGATATACCTTATTGTCAACTGCCACCGTTTTTACTCCTGCATACTCAAAAAGTGCCTTGACATGATTTTCGGTCGCATCGGTTTTTCCGGCAATTTCGGACAAAATTTCATCATATAAAAGCCCTGCCTCCTGAAGCTGTTCAAGCTGATGTTTTGCCGTTTCCGTGACCATTCCGGTCTTCATAATCCGACGGATAACGTCGGAAATTATGTCATTTTCCAGCTGTTCATAAAGGGATAAAATGTCGTCCGCACAGCTTTCATAATACTCAGGAGACAGCATTTAAACGCCTCCGAAAAGCCCGTCAGACTGCGGAATGTAGTCATCTGCCTGATTTTCAT
>CAMWGS010000317.1 GCA_947173865.1 uncultured Ruminococcus sp. | reverse complement strand
ATAGAAAATGGTGAATTTTTCAGAAAAATCAAAAAATATCATAAAAAATAATATTCACTGTGTTATCGATTTATGCAAAAATACGGACTGCCGTAAAATTTTCCACAACAGTCCGTATATTTTTACTTCTTATAATTTTCGTTTACTGTTTTTGTAATATTTGGTCTGCCCTCGTTTACGGGAACAAAATCCTTTGCCGACTCAGGTTCATATTTGAGAATAATCTTCTTGACCTGTTCGTCTCTTGTAAGATTATAAGTAATTTTCAGAGCATTGAGGGCATTCGGAATGTCTCTCTCTCCGAGATAGTAAGCTGCAAGCTGTGAAGCCACTTTTATTACTTCCGTATTCGGACCAAATTCAATATCATACTTCTTGAATACTGCCAGAATCTGCTCATGACTGAATACTTTAAGCGGAGTACCTTTAAGCTGTGCAAGATTTCTCATTTCATGAGGAATTGCAGGGTGCGGAGCCATCATTACACTTGCGGTATAGAAAGCCGCAGCGTCGTCATAGTCCTGAGAATCGGTAAGAGCATAACCTATATTTGCATAGCATCTTGCAAGTGCTACAGGAGAAGAAGCTACTTTTATTGTATCACGTGTAATTTCAAAAAGTCTTTTTTTGTTTTTGAGAATCTTGTAAACTTCGGCAAGCTCAAACTTAGGACCACAGTCAACAGGATTATATTCAATAGCTTTCTGAAGGACAGGAATAGCATCAAAAGGCGAACCCGTTTCAGTAAGAATATATGCATAAGTAGTGATATATGTGGCAAAATCAAACGGTGTACGGTTAAGTACCTTATCCTGCTTAAAAAGAATCTGACAGAGATTATCTTCAAAAGGATTTCTGAGAGAAACGAACTTAGCCTTTTCACCCTCTTTGAATTCAACGGTAATCTTCTTATAAAGCTTTTCGGCAAGTGGTTTTGCTTCAATGGAGCTATGTTTATTTATAAGTTCCACAATCTGATTATGTATCTGGTCAAGCCTTACACCGTCAATCTGAGTAATACGCTTGATTTCTTCCCGCTGTTCTTCGGACATATTCTCAGTGAGAAGCTCGGAAGCAGCTTTTAAACCGTCGGCATTTTTTTCCTTTGCGAATTTTTCCGCTTCTTTACGGAGCATTTTGTCGTTTTCTTCACGTGAATCACCGAGTTTTGCACGGAGTTCTTTAAGAATTTCGTCGTATGACATAATTATTTCCTCATTTCGTAATTATACTGATTTTATATCAGAAACCTTTTTTAGCAAGGTCCTTTTTGAATTTAGCGTCAATTTTTTCCTGCTTCTTCTTTTCTTTCAGTTCTGCCTTTGTAAGAGGACGCTGAGGTTCATTTGTTGTTTTCTTGGGAACGGAATTAATATTTCTTGCAGGAGCAGAAGAAGCTTTATATTCCTGATATACAGGTACATTCTTTTTCATAGCCTCTTTTTTCTGCTGTTTTATCTTTTCTGAATTATCGCCCATTTCAGAAAGAATATCTTCAATTGAAGTAAGAACAGGCATTCTTGACTGTAAACCCTGAGTTTCCGTAAGGCTCTTGTTTGCGTATTCCTTTGACTCGGCAATAGCGTTTATAAAAGCCTGAGAAGTTGAGCGACTGTGTTCATGCACGGCAATCTTTGAAATATTTGAAGCATTTGCAGGCATACCGCCGTTTGCGGCTGCGGCTGCGGCAATCTTCTGTCCAGGAGTAAGTGGCTGATTTGTATTTTCAGGCTGTACAGGAACAACAGGCTTTTTCGGAACAGGAGAAACAGGAGCAGTTGACGGAACAGGCTGAGGTACAGGAGCGGGATTAGAAATATACGGCTGTTGCATCTGTGCGGGCTGTCCGAAAGGCACATATACAGGCTGTCCGTTTGCATTATAGCCTGTCATCTGCATCTGAACATACATATAAATCGGCTGATTGTTCTGGTCATAACCCTTGAACTGCGGTACGCTTACAATCTGTCCTATCATAGCCTGAGGCATTGCCTGCTGCTGCATAATTGGCTGTTGCATTACAGGCTGGACAGGTATAGGTGAAGACTGTACATAATTCTGCTGAACGGGTGCAGGCTGAGGTACGGGAGTCGGCTGAGGCTGTGAAATATACTGCTGATGCTGTACAGGTTCGGGAACAACCTGTTCTTCCTGTTCTGCAACAACATCAGTTTCTTCTTCAACTTCGTCATATTCGTCAGCTTCGGAAATTTCAGACACATATTCTTCCTGCTCTGAAATAACTTCGTCATTCAGAGACTGTTCTTCACTTTCTTCATACGAAACAGTTTCTTCATAAATTTCCTGTTCTGTTTCCTCGTAAACAGATTCATCAATTTCGGGTTCTGCTTCTTCCTGTACAGACATAACATCATCAAGTGACGGCAATTCTATATCGTCAAGGACAGGGGCAGTAACTTCAGGAATTTCCTGCTTCGTTTCTTTCGGCATAGGTATAACATCGTCAAGTGACGGCAATTCTATATCTGTCTCTGATACCAATCTCCGAGCCCAGGACACTAGGCATTAGAGAGTATGCCGT
>CAMWGS010000316.1 GCA_947173865.1 uncultured Ruminococcus sp. | reverse complement strand
TACCGTCAAGAGGTTCTCTTTCAAGGTCGCTGTCCCAGTAAGTAAGAAAATTTACAGACGGTCTTGAAATTCCCGTAGCATTTCCGTTACCGTCATAAACGTCGCCCGAAGATGTCCCCCAGAATTCCGCACCTGCATTTCCCGCATATATGTTACCTGCCACACATCGTCCCGTATCTTTGGAATGGTCATAATGAAAAATCGTAGAGCCGTCCTTTGCATCAAGAAGCGAAACGCCATAAGGTGCTTCTTCATGGCATACCCATACCTCTATGCCCTCACGGTCAGGTAGTAAGTCACTTACGTGCATAGCATCACCGTGACCAAGATTTGTTGACCAGAGAACAGAACCGTTGTCATCGAAACATACAGCATCTACAATAAGTTCGTCCTTACCGTCATTATCAACATCGGCAGGCATACAGTTATGATTTCCGTTGGCATAGCCTGTCTTTTCACCTGATGCAGAATTGCCCGAATCATATCCCCAGCGTTTCACAAGTTTTTTATCAACAACGTCGTACGCAACAGCGGTCATTCTTGTATAATAGCCACGTATTGAAACAGCACTCGGTTTTACTCCGTCCAGACAACATACAGCTCCAAGAAAACGGTCAACACGGTTTCTGTACTTATCTCCCCACTTTGAAACTGTTCCACGTGGATATTCATAACTTACAGTATCAAGCACCCCACCTGTTGCACCGTCGAAAAATGTTATAGTATTCAGAACCGTCAAGAATATATCCAGAACTGTTTCTGTAGTCCTTTGAAGCATCACCGATTACTTTTCCTTTTCCGTCAACTGTACCGTCAGCGGTTTTGCAGGTCATTTCCGCTTTGCCGTCAAGGTCGAAATCAGCAACAAGGAACTGTGTATAATGAGCTCCTGCACGGATATTCTTACCCAAATCTATCCGCCATAACTTCTTTCCTTCAAGCGTATAACAGTCAATGTAAACGTTTCCCGTAACTCCCGATTTTGAATTATCCTGAGAGTTTGAAGTGTCCCACTTTACAAAAATTTCATACTGGTCACCGTCAACGTCGCCTACAGAACAGTCATTCGGACTGTAAGTATAATCACCGCTTCCTTTCGGTACATCAAGCGGAATATCAAAATAAGATTCATTGCTTATCATATTGCAGTAATCAACAGATACAGCCTTACCGCCCGAAAAAGTTTCAAGTCTGTATTTTGAAAAACTGTTTCCCGACGGGTCAAGATATGAAGTAGTATTATCTACATCGCTCGTATAAATCAATTTATTGTCACGATACAGTTTGAATACAGAATCATCTGCATCATTTGCAAGAAAACGCCAGCTAATCATCATACCGTTTCCCGTATTGACTGCGTTTATACCCCTGTCAAGATACTCCACAGAACCGTTTACACGGTAATCTGCATAAACGAAAGCAGTGCTGAAATTTGAAACGGCTGTTCCTGCTATCATAACCGAAGCAAGTAAAGTTTTAAAGCGTCTGAATTTCATAGCAATCAACTCGTTTAAAATATTAACAAGCGTACTGATTTTAATAGTTTCTGAATTGGTTTTATTAGCAACTTGTCAATATATAAATAAACATTGTGAAAGTTTTTCAGCGACTTTTTCTCAGTTCCCAGAAAGCAATCGCACTTGCTGCCGCTACATTCAGAGAGTCAACACCCTCCGCCATAGGTATTTTTACCGTATAGTCACAACTTTCAATTGTTGACTGTTTAAGTCCCTCACCCTCTGTACCGAGTATAACGGCTATTTTGTCCAATGATTTGAGTACAGGTGAGTCAATGTCAAGTGTATTGTCATGAAGTGCCATTGCAACAGTTGAAAAGCCGTATTCTTTAAGCAGTTCAATATAATTTACATTATCATCAAAATAAGTCAACGGCATTCGGAAAACTGTACCCATACTCACACGCACCGAACGTCTGTAAAGAGGGTCACTGCAAGCAGGTGTAAGAAGTACCGCATCAATGTTCATGGCAGCGGCAGAACGCATAACAGCACCCACATTTGTCTGATTCATAACGTCCTCAAGAACAGCTATTCTTGAAGAATGTTTCAGAATTTCGTCAACGGACGGATTTTCCCTGCGTCTCATTGCACATAAAATTCCCTGAGTAAGTTTAAATCCCGTAATCCGAGTAAGCACATCATTGTCGGCTGTATAAACAGGAATGTCCCCACACCGTTCAATTATATCCTTTGCCTGACCGTCTATATATTTTCTCTCTGCAAGAACCGAAAGTGGTTCATAGCCGTCGTCTAACGCAAGACGTATGACTTTCGGACTTTCAGCTATAAAAATACCGAGTTTGTCGGGTTCAAAATAACGTTTAAGCTGAACTTCCGAAGTAATGGTGTATGGTTTTAAATCTTCCGATTCAAGATTATTTACTTCAATTATCTGTGACATAATTTCCTCCTGTAAAATATTTTATAAAGTTTTTATATTCTGTACCAGTCCCGTACCGAATTCTGCAATAATAAAATCACCGTTTTCGCTTACTATTTTCATACTGTATGAATCTTTATTACTC
>CAMWGS010000315.1 GCA_947173865.1 uncultured Ruminococcus sp. | reverse complement strand
CAGTGCAAGGGTACTCCCGAACAGGAAACAGAACTTCTTGATTTTATCAGGGAGAAAAAGGACGATAAGGGTTCGCTTATGCCTATTCTTCAGAAAGCTCAGGAAATTTACGGTTACCTGCCGATTGAGGTTCAGAAGATTATTTCCGACAATACAGGTATTCCGCTTGAAAAAATATACGGTGTAGTTACTTTTTATGCACAGTTTTCTCTTTATCCGAAGGGAGAATATACAATTTCCGTCTGCCTCGGAACAGCCTGCTATGTCAAAGGTTCGGGCGAAATTTTTGACAAGCTTCAGGAAATGCTCGGTATTTCGGGCGGAGAATGTACAGACGACGGCAAATTCTCGCTTGAAGCCTGCCGTTGTATAGGTGCTTGCGGACTTGCCCCCGTTCTCACTGTAAATGAGGACGTTTACGGTCGTCTCACAGTTGACGATGTTGACAAAATTATTGCAAAATACGCTTAATGCAGGAGGTTGATTTATGAAAAATCTTGAGGAACTCAAGAACGTCAGGGAAAGCATGGAGGGTGAAGTTGCCCTCAGAACACACGGAAATGTTTCTTCAAAATACGAAAAACATATTCTTGTGTGCGGCGGTACAGGCTGTACATCTTCCGGCTCTCCGAAAATCATAGAAAAGCTGGAAAAGGAACTTGCCGAAAAAGGTCTCACAGACAAGGTTCAGATTGTAAAGACAGGTTGCTTCGGACTCTGTGAACTCGGTCCGATTATGATTGTATATCCTGAGGGTACATTCTATTCACGTGTTGATATAGACGAAATACCGAGAATCGTCGATGAACATATTATCGGCGGAAAACCTGTAAAGGAATTTCTTTACAGCGAAACAGTCGAGGGCGACAATATAAAGTCTCTTGACGAAACTTCTTTCTATAAAAAGCAGAAACGTATCGCACTCAGAAACTGCGGTGTTATAAATCCCGAAGATATAAATGAATACATAGGCAGGGACGGCTATAAGGCTCTCGGAAAAGTCCTCACTGAAATGACTCCTGAGGAAGTTATTCAGACAGTTCTTGACAGTGGTATAAGAGGACGTGGCGGAGCAGGTTTCCCGACAGGTCTTAAATGGAGACTTGCAAGAACTATAGTTCCCGACGCTGATATAAAGTATGTCTGCTGTAATGCCGACGAGGGCGACCCGGGTGCATTCATGGACCGTTCTGTTCTTGAGGGTGACCCACACGTACTTATTGAAGCTATGGCAATTGCAGGCTATGCTATAGGTGCAAGTCAGGGTTTTGTCTATGTACGTGCGGAATATCCGATTGCGGTTGAAAGACTTAACATTGCTATAGGACAGGCACGTGAAGCAGGTATGCTCGGTAATGATATTTTCGGTACCGGTTTCAGTTTTGACATTGATTTGAGACTTGGTGCAGGTGCGTTTGTATGCGGTGAGGAAACCGCCCTCATGACTTCAATTGAGGGCAACCGTGGTGAACCTCGTCCCCGTCCTCCTTTCCCTGCTGAAAAAGGTCTTTACCAGAAGCCCTCCGTACTCAATAACGTTGAGACATACGCAAATATTCCTCAGATTATTCTCAACGGTGCTGAATGGTTTGCTTCAATGGGTACTGAGAAGTCAAAGGGTACTAAAGTTTTTGCTCTCGGCGGAAAAATCCACAATACAGGTCTTGTTGAAGTTCCTATGGGTACAACCCTCCGTGAAGTAATAGAGGAAATCGGCGGAGGTATTCCGAACGGCAAGAAGTTCAAGGCTGCACAGACAGGCGGTCCTTCGGGTGGTTGTATTCCTGCCGAACATTTTGATATTCCGATTGATTATGATAACCTTATAGGCATCGGTTCTATGATGGGTTCGGGCGGTCTTATCGTTATGGACGAAGATAACTGTATGGTTGATATTGCCAAGTTCTTCCTTGAATTTACTGTTGACGAGTCCTGCGGAAAGTGTACACCATGCCGTATAGGTACTAAGAGAATGTACGAAATCCTCGACAGAATCACAAAGGGCAAGGGGACTCTCGAAGATATTGACAAGCTTGAAGAACTCTGCTACCATATCAAGTCAAATTCTCTCTGTGGTCTCGGTCAAACAGCTCCGAATCCAGTGCTTTCTACTCTCCGTTATTTCAGGGACGAATATATTGCCCACGTTGTTGAAAAAAGATGTCCTGCCGGTGTATGTAAAGACCTGCTTCACTTCCATGTTATCAAGGATAAGTGTTTTGGCTGTGGTCTCTGTGCAAGACACTGCCCTGCTGATGCAATTACACAGACAGATTACATTGCTCCAGGTAAGAAGAAAGCGGCTTATCATATCGACAAGGAAAAGTGCATAAAGTGCGGTGCTTGTATCGGTACTTGTAAGTTCAAGGCAATTATCAATCAATAAGCGGAGGAACAATAATGGAAAATATTACAGTTAAAATCAACGGTGCAGAACTCTCCGTACCAAAGGGAACTACTGTTCTTGAAGCTGCTCACATTGCAGGTATTGAGATTCCTACACTTTGTTATATGAAAGAAATCAACGCAATCGGTGCGTGCCGTATC
>CAMWGS010000314.1 GCA_947173865.1 uncultured Ruminococcus sp. | reverse complement strand
CCTTTTAAGAACCTCTGTTACGTATTTTCAGGCTAAGAACCGCTATTATTATACATACAACATTTATAATCATGATAAATCCCCATGCTTTCAGAAGATTTTCGGAAGTACATTCGTATGCCGATTCACTTTCCAGTCTTACCACTTCAGGAAATAAAAGACTCATTTTAAGAGGAAGTTCCTCGTCGTTCAGATTTCCTATACTTCCCAGTGCTGACATTCCCCATTTACTGAAAGTAATATCTGCAATTTTTTCAGCCCAGCCTTTCAGCTCAAAAAGAACACCACTCATAACAAGCTGTAAAATAAGAACAAACGGCATTGCAGTCATTGCAACATTGGGTGTTGAAGCTACAGAAGAAATCATTATTCCCATTATGTCTGAACCCCATATAACAAGGAAAACAGTTATAAAATATTCTATTATTGATTCTCCGAATATAATTCCGTCTGAGGGAAAATCAATATAAATCATACATATTCCCATAAGAATAATACTTTGTATAAGGCATATCAGAAAATCAAAAATAACGTGTGACATTATGTAGGCACTTATATGAAGTCCCGAACGGTATTCGCTGGTAATGGTATTATGTTCCTTGCATATACGCTGAATCGAATTGAATACACCTATCCATATTGCAGCCGAAGTAATTGCAAAAAATCCTGATTTTGTCGATTCATACGTTGAAAACATATCTTCACCAACAATCGAACATACAAGAAATGAAATAACACCTGCAATTATAATGAATTTCCAGTCTTTCTGATTCAGAAAAAGCCTGTAATTCTTTGCCACATAAACGGGTATCTGCTTTATCATGGAAGTTTTCATAATCAGCCCCTCCTTGTTCTTTCAAACTTCTGAATAAATTCGTCTCCTCTGCCTTTACCGCCCTCGTAGTTTATTTCAAGAACAATTTCACTGAGTTTGTTCACTCCGAAAAACGAAAGTGCATTGGGAATATCTCCGTAATAGGCAAGATGACCTGCATCGTCCACTTTGCTTTTTGCAAGCACAATTACTTTTTTGTACATATCCGCCACATCGTCGGGATAATGCGAAATCATAAGACCCGCTTTTCCTGAATCGGTACAGTATTTAAGCTCCTGTGAATTGTCTATTGCCTGCTCAGGCGTTATAGGTTTTGTGATTTGCTTCATCTGGTCAACACGTCCTGCAACGTCAAGCCCTGCGTCAGGTTCATCAAAAGTAAAGAAGCTTATATCTCCTACAGACTTTATTGCCACCTGAACTCTCTTTCTCTGTCCTCCGCTTATGATACCAAGCATACTGTCCTTTATTGAAGTAAGCATCATACTTTCTATTATATCGTCAACTCTCTGCTTGATTTCCTGTTTGCTGTATTCAGAAGAAAGCTGTAATCTTGCAGAATCCATGATAGTATTATAGACAGTATCATTTGCACGGTAATCGGGGTACTGCGGAACTATTCCTATTTTATGCTTCAGTACTCTCAGGTTTTTATATAGATTCATACCTTCAAGAAATATCTGTCCTTTTATATCAAGAGTCTGCTCCGTATCATGATTCTGACCTGTTATCGCCTTTATAAATGTAGACTTTCCTGCACCTGCTCCGCCGAGTACAAGTATGAAATCTCCCGATTCAATGTCAAGATTTATATCTTTGAGCAGGGTTTTCTTTTTTCCTATCATTCCTCTTTTAGCTTTTACTTCCTCAATATTAATATTCATTATTACAGAACGGTTGCTGTAATCAAAACTACCTGTTTTTTTAAGCGACGAATTTACGGAATTATATATTATTTCACTTCCGGTAAAAATAAGGGTCGTATTTGCAATACGGATTACATCAAGTGGGTTCAGAAACTGCTCACGTTCTATCTGATTCTTGTTTACCGACACACCGTTCCTGCTGTTATTGTCAACTATTTTCCACCTGCCTGCAATAAACTGAAGCATAGCATGATTTCTTGATGCCATAAAATCAGCAAGTGAAATACCATCATCTATATTTCTTCCGATTTTTATATTGTAATTTCTGCCGAGCGGATAAACCTGCCACTGTTCGTCGGCTGAGAAAGTTGTACTGAAAATCATTTCAACTGCTTCATTATGCGGTACGTCAAGCTGACTGCGGTCGATTCTTATAATATCTCCATCAACAAGCTTTACAGCCCTTGAACCTCTTTCATTGTATCCTTCAAGCTTATATCCGTTTATGAAAGTACCGTTAAGACTGTTGTTGTCCTTATAATAATAAGCACCGTCAATAAATAAAAATTCACCGTGATTACGTGACACTATACAGGAATTAAGCGTGATGTCACTGTATGAATCGGGTGATTTTCTTCCAAGAGTCATATCACCACTGAGTCTTACTATTGATGAATTTCTGCCTTTCTCCAGAATAAAAAGCGTTGCAGGTTTTGGTGGAAGCGGTGCATAATACACCGTTCTGTTATCCATAATTATACCCCCTATTAATAATATAATTTAAATTTTATCATATTTTCCCTAAAATGTCAATAAAATAACCATAAATTAAAAAACACCGCCTGTGCATGAAT
>CAMWGS010000313.1 GCA_947173865.1 uncultured Ruminococcus sp. | reverse complement strand
GTATAAGGACTGCCCGACTAATTCTGCGACTTATGAAATCAACGGAAATTTTTATACCGTTACAGCACATTTCGTCGGAAAGAAAAATCTTGACGAAATCATTTACAGAAATGCTTTTGAAAAGGCATTTGCAGAAACCGAAAAACAGGCAGAAAAATTTTAAAAAAATACTTGCCATATTCGGATTTCTGCGCTATAATTATATTAAACCGAATATGGCTGCTTTGATTTGGAAGGAGTTAAAAATTTATGACAAAGCAGTCAATTTACAGCGTGGGAATTTATGTGCGTCTGTCACTTGAGGACGAACGTGCAGGAGAATCCCTTTCGATTGAAAATCAGAAGAAAATGCTGACGGAATACGTCGGCAGACAGCATGGCTGGAATGTTTTCGACATTTACGTTGATGACGGCTATTCAGGAACTACATTTGAAAGACCAGGTGTACAGCGACTTTTTGATGATGCGAAAATGGGAAAAATCAATCTTATCCTTGTGAAAGACCTGTCACGTTTCGGCAGAAATTACATCGAAGTCGGACAGTATATTGATTACATTTTCCCGTCATACAACATCAGATTTATTGCTGTGAGCGACAACATAGATACGCTTGAAAGAGACAGCACTGCTTTTGAAATGATGCCGATTGTGAATTTATTTAACGAATGGCACACAGCAAGCACATCAAAAAAAGTCCGTGCAACAATGCAGGCAAACGCAAAACGTGGCAAATATACAGCCTCGTTTGCCTCCTATGGCTACCTCGTAGGAACAGATGAAAACCGTACTCCCGTAATTGACGAAAACACTGCTCCGAACGTCCGCAGAATGTTTGAAATGAGAGCAAAAGGTGCAAGCTCTCCGCAGATTGCAAAGGCTTTGAATGCTGATAAAGTCATCACACCGTCCGATTATATGTATCAGCGACTCGGCAAGCCTAATCCATATCCGACAACGCATTTATGGAGTGCCGGAATGGTGCGTGATATTCTTCACAATCCGATTTACGTAGGAACGATAGTGGGACAGAAACACACAACGGTTTTATACAAAAATCACAAGAAATACGTCCGTGACCAGTCTGAATGGATGGTGAAAGAAAACGCCTTTGAGGGCATTGTTTCGCAGGAACTCTGGGACAAAGTACAGGAAGTAAATAATTCTAACAGTCATGGCAAAGTTACAAGAAGTGGTGAAATCTTACCGATTTGTGGCTTGATGTACTGCTCGGACTGCGGTTCAAAACTCAAGAAGTGTACGACTTATCACACGTCAAAAAAGCGTGGCAGATATTCGGTTGTTTCATATTCCTGCAATTACTACGCAAATCACGGCAAATCAGTCTGCACGTCGCACCATATTATGCGTGAACTTATTGAAAGCCTTGTTCTTGCGGATATTCGTGCAAGGGCGAAACTTGTTGTTGAAGATGAAGATACGGCAAGACAGATGTACTTACAGCAGAAAAATTCACTTTACGAAAAGCAGAATGCTGACAATATGAAACTTCTGATAACAGCAGAAAACCGTATAAAAGAACTTGATACGATAATCATCAGGACTTATGAGGAACGTATGCTCGGACGACTGCCAGAGGAATTAAGCACAAAGATGCTCGAAAAATATCTTGCTGAACATAAGGAACTTGTGGCACAGGTGGACGAAATCAAAAACAGTGAACAGCAGTTCAATAAAGAAACACATGATGTTGCAATGTTCATTCAGCGACTGAAAAAATATGTTGACGTACAGGAGCTTACCCGTGAAATGTGCCTTGAACTTATTGAGTATATAGTGGTTTATGAACGTCCTGAAAAGTACGGTGCACCTCGTAAGATTGACATTTACTACAAGTTTATTGACAATCATCTTGTGGACGGCAGAAACCTCTATTTACCGCAGAATAACGTGAAAATCAACAAATAAAAATGGTTGCCCATTTGGTCGGGTGACAACTGTCGGAAGATTTGCAAATCAAATACTATGCCAAACTAAAAAAAGATGCCGGACTTGCTCCGGAACTCACAGAGGACAAACCCGAAAAGCAACCAAAGACAAGAAAACCGTCAAGAAGTTTCGAGGAACTGTCCATAAGTGAGCATGAAAAACTCAACTTCTGGTGTGACTTGTTGCAGGAGTGGCAGAGCAGACGTTCACAATACAAAAACAAAACAGAATTTGACAAAAATTTCGTTGGTGAATGCCATCTGAAATATGAGGGTATCGAGATAAGCGAACGCATTCTCTACTGGAAGTGGACAGCGTACAAAAATAACGACTACGACGGAATTTTAGGCGTTCGTGGAGCGTGGAATAAAGGAAATACAACGATTCCTGAACCTGTATGGAATGCTTTATCTGACGGCATTTCTTGATGTAAAATCCGGTATTCTTGTCGGCTGGAATATAACCGAAAGTCCGGACTCAAAGTCAACAATACTTGCACTCCAGCACGGAATAATGCGTTTCGGAGTGCCAAAAAGTATCTATGTTGACAACGAACAGGAATTTCTTACGCATGACATTGGTGGAAAAGGTCACCGAACCCATGGTAAAAAAGACGATTTACAAACAGAACCGCCGACAATCCTGAAA
>CAMWGS010000312.1 GCA_947173865.1 uncultured Ruminococcus sp. | reverse complement strand
GTACATTATAATTATTTCTATTATTTTCTTTATTATATTTTCCGGTTATGCACTATTTTCATATGGTCAGCTTAAAAAACAGCAGAAACTTAAAGAAGAAGCTGTTTCCGCAAACAAGTCAAAAAGCGAGTTTCTTTCCAATATGAGTCATGATATACGTACACCGATGAATGCTATTGTAGGAATGACTGATATTGCACGTTCAAATATTGATGACAAGGAAAGGGTTGAAATGTGTCTGCAAAAAATAACACGTTCAAGCCGTCATCTGCTTTCACTTATCAATGATGTACTTGATATGTCCAAAATTGAAAGTGGCAGAATGACGCTGTCAATGGTACAGATTTCATTCCGTGAGAGTATAGAAAATATTGTCTCAGTTATACAGCCACAGATTAACAGCAAACATCAGAAGTTTGATATCTATATAAACAATATTATTTCCGAAAATGTTTTCTGCGATATTCTTAGACTCAATCAGGTTTTGATAAATCTGCTTTCAAATGCGGTCAAATATACTCAGGTTGAAGGAGAAATCTCTCTTTCACTTTCGCAGGAAGAATCTCCGAAAGGTGAAGAATATGTAAGAAATCATATTATTGTAAAAGATAACGGTATAGGAATGACTCAGGACTTTATAAAAGTTATTTTTGATGACTTTGTCCGTGAGGATAGTGGTAGAGTAAGCAAGGAAGAAGGTACTGGTCTTGGTATGACTATTACTAAGCATATTATTGATGTAATGGGTGGAACGATTGATGTAGAAAGTCGTCTTAACGAAGGCAGTGAATTTCATGTTATACTGGACCTGAAAAAAGGTGATGCTGATATTCATAATATGAATCTGAACGGTATGAAGGTACTGGTAACAGATGACGACGAGGAACTTTGTCTGAGTGTAATGCAATCGCTGGAAGAAATCGGTACGGAAGCAGAATATGTAACAAACGGATTGCAGGCAGTTGAAATAATAAAGAATAATCCCGATAAATTTGATGTGATTCTTGTTGACTGGCATATGCCTGATATGAACGGTGTTGAAACCGCAAGAAATATACGTCAGCACACAACGTCCCATACACCTGTAATTCTTATCTCTGCTTATGATATCAGTGAAATTGAGGAAGAAGCAAAAGATGCAGGAATAAATGGTTTTATTTCAAAACCTCTTTTTAAGTCCACTCTGTTTTTCGGAATAAAACAACATATAGAAAATGAATCCCAACTTGAAATTTATAATGAGAAATCACCTGAATTCAATGGTGAAAGGATTCTCCTTGCTGAAGACAATGAGCTGAACAGCGAAATTGCCATGGACATTCTGACAGAAGCAGGACTTGTAGTTGACTGGGCAGAAAACGGACAGTTATGCGTGGAAATGTTCAGTAAATCCGAAACAGGATATTACAGTGCTGTTCTTATGGATATACGTATGCCTGTAATGAACGGTTACGAAGCAACAAGAAATATAAGGGCATTGGACAGAAGTGATTCCGGTATTCCGATTATTGCAATGACAGCCGACGCATTTGCAGAAGATATTGCCAAAGCCAAGGAATGTGGTATGAACGGTCATATAGCAAAGCCTATTGACGTAAATGCACTTTTCTATCTGCTTAACAAAGAACTTAAAAAGTAATTTAATAATCAAAGACCGATATCGGATAAAATCCGTATCGGTCTTTTTTTGTATGATTCAATAATTATTCGGCTTTGAGTTTTTCTATTGCTTCGGCAGTGATTCTGTAATCTTCAGTAACTTTTCCGACAAGTTCGGAAATAAGACTTTCGTCGTGATTATCGCCCCTTAGAGCTTCTGTAATAAGATTACTCGAATGGAAAAGTCTTTCAAATGAAAGATTCTGACATACACCTTTTAAGGTGTGGGCAGCCATAAATGCATCAGAATAATTGTGGTTTTCAACAGCACTGATTAAATTTTCAAAACTCTTGTCGTTCAGAAATTTCAAAACGAATTTCTTAATCATTTCTTCTTTGCGGAGTCTTTTCTGTACTTCGTCGAAATTTCCGCCGAGTTCCTCATAACATTCCTTTAAGTTCATTTATACTGTTTCTCCTTTCTGTTCCGAAATTTTTTTAAGATGTGAGAGTTTGCCTATAACTCCAGTATATTCATGTGATTTTTCGTCTGTCCACATTGTCCGTGCAATTATCTTTCCGCACATCTGCACACCGTTTATATTAAGGTTAATAATACCTTCTGTTTCTGGATTTTTCGGCGATGTACATTTTAGTTGTTTCATAAAATTCTGTACGGATTCATTTTTCATAATATCGGCATCTTCTTCGGAAATATTCAAAGTGGTTCTTTCAATGCCGAGAAGCTTTGCACCCCATTCGGAAATTATGGCGGAAGATGTCTGACAATCATAATCGAACTGGAGTTCTTCGGCTTTCATGGCAAAGAAACGTGATTTTTCACGTTCTCTTTCTATCTGAATGAGAGGAGTTGCAAAGTCGTCGTTTTCGTTAAGCTGAATAAGTTCGTCAACAAGATTCTGTAGTTGTTTTTCCTGAATTTTTTCTGTTGAATGACATTGCAGTTCTTTGATTATAGCAGTATGAGTATCTGCCAGACATTCAAGAAG
>CAMWGS010000311.1 GCA_947173865.1 uncultured Ruminococcus sp. | reverse complement strand
TGGTATTTGTTGTATGTCTGACGGTTGTGCGTGAAGATTCGGAAGTGCTGTCAGAATCGTTGTCAGATGTATTTTCGTACGGAGAGTCTGCGGAAGATTCGTCTTTGTTTTTATCTGAATTATTTTTTGTTGTCTTGCCTGATATTGTGGTGACTGATGTACTTTTTTCACCTGTGACATTACTGCCGTTATCAGTCTGAACCGCTGTAGTAGTCCGGGTTTGTTTTTCAGAATGACTGACAGAAGAAAGAGATGTCTGAATCTGATTGTCTGTATAATTTTCAGAAACAGAAGATTCGGAGGAATATACTATATTATCATCTATGTTTTCAGGCTGTTCAAATCGGGGCAGATTTTTTATACCGCCCCATACGCCTATAATCATTACCGCCACTATCGCTGTGGGCAGGTATGTCGGAATAAAGGACGAAAATTTTCTTTCAGGCTTTATGTCAAGTTTATTGAAAAAACTGTCTTTCTGATTTGGTTCAGGAATATTAAAGGCGTTTTTTAAAGTCTTTTTAGACTTTTTATTCACTTCAAATCCTCCTTTTCAAACTCTTTCCGCAGAAATTCAAGTATATTTTTTATTCTGCGGTTGAGTGCAAATCTTGATATATTGTACAGCTTGCTTATTACTCCGACAGGTTCTTCATTCACGTAACGCAGAAGAATTATTTCTTTGTCCTCATCGGAAAGTTTTTTCAATGCCCCGCTCAAAGCTATACTTGTTAAAACATTATCTTCATTATTGGTATCGTCAGGTAAATCTTCAGGAAGTTCCTCAGTAGTTTTTCTGCGGTATTCGTCTATACAAAGATTGCCTGCAATTGTATATAAGTACTGTAAATCTTTGTTTTTATTGTGATACTGCGGTTTTTCAAGAAAACGAAGGAAGGTTTCCTGTGTCAAATCCTCTGCGGTTTCACGGCTGTGAACACGCAGATAGCAGTATCTGTATATTTTATCATATTGATTACGTAAATCAACTGGCACATATAAACCTCCCTTCATTATGTTTGACGTTTGGGAAACAAAAATGTGCGGTTTAAATTGTAAATATTTTGTGAACATTATAATACCATATATTTCACATTATGTCAACAGGTATATTTTTCCTTGACATTCAGGATTAAAAACGGTATAATTTATTTTATGATGTATATAGGAGGAAATTATGGAACATGAAAGAATTTTATCTGTATACGAGTGCCTGTGCCGTTATACAGACAAATCAAAAGGAATACCCCTGAAAGAAATAAAGCGGTATATTGCGTCAGCAGGCAACCTTAAAAACGTTTCCGACCTTACAGTGAGGCGGGATATAGAGCGTCTTATTACAATGGGACATGATATCTGTATTGATTACAGAGAACATAATACCGCTTACTACCGTCTTATAAAACAGCGTCTTTCATTCAACGAAATCAGATTTATTGTTGACTCGGTTTCAATAAACAAATTTCTTTCTGATTCTCAGAAATGTAAGCTTATCAGGAAGTTTGAGGGAATGTGTTCTGATGCTGAACTTCGTCGGCTTACAGGCAGAATCCCGATAAATCCCGAAAACGTCTTTTCATCCGAACTTATGGAAAACCTTGAAAAAATTCACTGTATCATTGAAAAAAGTCAGAAAATTAATTTTGATTACGGAAGATTCAATATTCAGAAAAAAATGGTCTACTACAGAAAAAGCAGAAATATAATTCCTGTAAAGGTTATTTATTTCAGTACACGTTTTTATCTGAAATGTCTGGATATGGAAAGCCATAAGTTCCGTACATACCGTATTGACCGTATGAAGAATATCATGGGAGGTAAAACGGTAAAGCATGATTTTCCTGACAGAACGGATTCAGACGGCGTGGTACTTGATATGTTTGAACCTGAATATTTTGAATTTGTTACACTTCATGTAAAGCGTTTTCTTATGGACGATATGATTGAATGGCTTGGAAGTGATGTAAATATAAGGGAGGATTTTGAAGACGAAGAATGTATTTTCATTAATGCAAGAATCGGAATAAGCAAAGGTTTTTACCGTTGGGCTATGAAGTACGGCAGTGATATTGAAATTGTTTCACCGCTGTCGGTACGTGATGACTTTTCTAAAGCAATTAAAAAAATAAGCAAAGTATATGAATAAATTTTTATATAACAAGGAGGAAATTACAGTGAAAGTTTTGATGATTAACGGAAGTCCGCACGCTAAGGGCAATACATATATTGCTTTGCACGAAATGGAAAAGATTTTTTCAGAAAACAATATCGAAACTGAAATTATTCATGTCGGAAACAAAGATATAAGGGGCTGTGTCTCCTGCGGAAGATGTATGGAAACAGGCAGATGTACATTTGATGACATTGTAAACGAAACCGCACATAAATTTCAGGAATGTGATGGTTTTGTTGTCGGAAGTCCCGTTTATTATGCTTCCGCAAATGCCACTCTTATAGCTTTTCTTACAAGGTTGTTTTACAGTACTCGCTTTGACAAGACAATGAAAGTCGGAGCAGGTATAGCAGCCGCAAGGCGTGGAGGACTTTCTTCAACTTTTGATGAAATGAACAAGTTCTTTACTATAAGCGGTATGCCTGTTGCTTCAGGTCAGTACTGGAAC
>CAMWGS010000310.1 GCA_947173865.1 uncultured Ruminococcus sp. | reverse complement strand
CTTATATACCGAAAAATTTGCGGTTTCCCTCATGATTTTTGCAAAAATTTACAAAAAGTTTACAATCAGAAAGCCCTGCCTGATTATTTCAGAGCAGAGCCTTTTTAATATGCAAGAAAAAACAAATTGTAAACTTTTTATGAACAGTCCACAATTTGTTATCGCTTGTCATAAATTTTAACTTACAATATCGGGAAAAACAATACCTTCAAAGCACTTTTTGACTGAAAAGCGGTCTGAAATATAAAAATTCGCAGATGTATTGGCAACAAAAAGTGAACGGTCTGAATTTGCTTTTTTTGCCGATATAGTGCATAATAGTAAGTGTAATAAATTCTTTATGGCGGACTTCTGCGCAGAGTTACTCATCCGCTGTAAGAAAAAAATCAATCAGATTTGTTGAGTGATTTGATTGTCAGACGGGATTCCCGAACGACAAACTAATCACGTCCAGCCGGTAAAATCCCGTAATAAGAAAGGGGATTTTATCAATGGATAATGAATTAATCAAAGTTCCGCTGTATACCGAAATGGAAGAAGTTACCGACTTTGAAATGTACATATATGGGACAAAAGATGCAGAAGAACAGAAACAAGATTTTTTCGGCAAGGCTCTCAAACGTTACGCCAATGACATCGGAGTGAATGCCACAGAACTTGCAAAGTTGACAGGGATTTCAAAATCGGCGGTCAACTACTATTTTAACGGAGAACGTCAGGTCGGATTTAATACGTTAATAGAACTTTGCCTTGCTCTCAGACTACATCCACTCAGAACAGAGTATCTTTTTGAACTTACGCATTTTGAACTTCGTAGGTCTGACCCTCGCTACTACGTAATCAAAGAATACCTTTCAGGTTGTGCATATAAGAAAAAATTTAATCTTCATAATTATCAGATGAGATTACCAAAATATAACTTTCTTGTTTCTGACGAAAGAGAAAAAGTTACCGATTTCGAGATGTACATATACGGTACTAAAAATGCGAAAGAACAGAAATACAATTTTTTAGGCAAGGCTCTGAAATGCTATGCTGATGACAACGGAGTAAGTATGTCAAAACTTGCAAGGCTGACAGAGGTTTCAAAGGTGGCGGTCAATTACTATTTCAGCGGAGAACGTCAGGTCGGATTTAATATGTTAATTGCACTTTGTCTTGCTCTCAGATTGCACCCACTCAGAACGGAATATATTTTTGAGCTCACGCATTTTGAACTCCGCAAATCTGACCCACGCTACTACATAATCAAAGAATACCTTTCAGGCTGTGCATATGAGGAAAAATTTAATCTTCATGCCTGTCAGATGGGGCTGAAAGAACTTAATCTTGAACTTCTTATTTCCGACAGAGAGGGTGGAGTGTAATGAGCAAATACAACTACATACACTTTGGTGACGATGTTCCGAAAAATATTGAGACTGAGTACAATAAACTCTGTCGCAAGGAACGGTATCTTGAGGAACGAGATGCAACACACAGGTTAATTCACATTGATTACGATGCTCTCCTAAACAACGTCCCTGAACCACCGCATGATACGATTTCAAAATCTGAAATCATCTGGGAAAAGAGACGGAAGTGCCTGCCGACAGCACTTGACAAGTTGAAAAACGAATTTCCCTTAGAGTACAATTTGATAAGTGACCGTTTTTTATCGGACAAAAATTTATCGACACTCGAACTTGCTGAAAAATACAATCTGAGTATAAAGCAAGTTGAGTACCGACTTAAAAGGGCAAAAGAATTACTGAAAAAATACATAACATCACGCAAAAATATCAAGTGATTTTTGTACAATTATACGAAATTTTGAATTTTTTTAAAAAAACTGCCATTTTTTATGAGGGAAATGCCAAATTCCTCGGTTATATATTAGAGGTCAGACTTCCGAATGGCAGACTGGTAGTCTGAATACACACACCTCTGCGGCATGGCAGACAAAATCTGCCGTGTCGCCTCCTTGTTTCATAGGAGTTCAAAGAAAGGATTTTTATGTCAAACACAATTTCGGTAAATACAGCTTACAGCCTGATGTTCAGGAGTTATCCGGAGGTTGTCGGAATAGATGACATCTGCAAAATGTTGAATATCGGCAGAAATAAGGCGTATCAGCTTGTGAACAGCGGAGTTTTAAGACGTATCCCGTGCAGTCGTGAAATAAAAGTCGCCAAAATTATGGTTATAAATTACGTTCTGCAAAGCACACAATAAATACGTCCGTTGATGCATGATGCTTATAAAATTCAAATAAATTTTAAGAAATTTGGTAGAAACACTTGAAAAGTCTGTTGTGTTATGGTATAATTAAAAATGTCAACAGCAGGTTCTGCCTCTTTTCTGCAAGGAGGAAAAAAATGAAAACAAGTCTGCCCTTTAAGTACATTGTTTCCGTCAAGAGAGACAAGTACTATGTTGTCTTTGATTTCAAGGACGACAACGGAAAACGTCAGAGACGATGGGTCGGAACTGGTCTGCCGTCGAAATCCACAAAAAAGGTTCTCAACGAAAAAGTTGATGAACTTGTTGCTCAGTTTTATGAGGACTACTGTTCAGGCAAGGCTACAAAACCGAGGGAAAAAATACAGAAGAACACCAAAAATGCTGAATTTCTCAACCGCAC
>CAMWGS010000309.1 GCA_947173865.1 uncultured Ruminococcus sp. | reverse complement strand
AAAGTACGCTGATAAAGATGATAGCAGGGGAATTGCAGGCGGACAGCGGAAATATCATAATCGGCGATACGGTTAAAGTCGGATATTTCTCACAGGAATGTGAAAACATGGATTCTTCACAGAGGGTAATTGAATATATCAGGGAAACCGCCGACAATATACAGACATCCGAGGGAACAGTTACCGCTTCAAAGATGCTTGAAAGATTTCTGTTTACTTCCGAACTCCAGTGGAACAGAATAGAAAAGCTTTCGGGTGGTGAAAGAAAACGTCTGTATCTTCTTAAAGTACTTATGACAGCCCCGAATGTTCTTCTTCTTGATGAGCCGACAAATGACCTTGATATAGCAACCCTTACAATTCTCGAAGATTATCTCGAAAATTTTAACGGTGCTGTTGTCGCAATATCACATGACAGGTATTTTCTTGATAAAATGTCAACGGAAATATGGGAGCTGACAGGCAACGGAGAAGTCCGCAGATATAACGGAAACTACAGTGACTATGCCGAAAAGGCATTGAATAACAATGATACGGAAGAAAAGGAAAAAGTTCGGAAAGAAAAGAAAAAACGTACGTTTACAGGTGTGAGGAAACTGAAATTTTCCTTTAAGGAACAAAGAGAGTACGAAACTATTGATGACGATATAGCAGAACTTGAAAAACAGATAAAAGATACTGAAAGTGAGATTTTAAAAAGTTCTTCTGACTACGTGAAATTACAGGAACTTTCTGAAACAAAGGAAAAACTGGAAAATCAGCTTTCCGATAAAATGGAACGCTGGGTGTATCTTAATGACCTTGCTGAAAGAATAGCAAACGGAGAGACGGTGCAGGAATGAAAAGAATTATGTTTGTTTGTCACGGAAATATCTGCCGTTCGCCTATGGCGGAGTTTATTATGAAAAAGCTTGTGAGTGAAGTGGGTTTGCAGGATAATTTTTTTATTTCTTCTTGTGCGACAAGTACGGAAGAAATATGGAACGGCAAGGGAAATCCTGTTTATCCTCCCGCAAAAGCCGAACTTAAAAAACATGGTATTTCATGTGAGGGAAAGTATGCGGTACAGTTGAAAACGGGAGACTATGAAAATTATGATTTGTTTGTAGGAATGGACTTGGCAAATATCCGTAATATGCGGAAAATTCTTGACAATGACAGAGACGGTAAAATATACAAACTATTGACTTTTGCAGGTCGTTCCGATGATGTTGCAGACCCATGGTACAGCGGAAATTTTGAGAAAACCTATAACGACATATATGCGGGCTGTAAGGCACTGCTGAAACATCTGACAGAATATTGAAAAATAAGGAGAATTAAGACCTGAATGACTTTAAAAAGGCAGAGTCACTTTTTATAAACTGTCTTTTTGACGAGGTACTTCCTTTGCTTGAAAAACTGTCGAAGCAGGGAAACGCAAAAGCTATGTACATTATCGGTGAATACTACAAGTACGGTTATGGCAGTATTGAAAAGGATAAGAAAAAGGCTTTTTACTGGTGGAAAAGGAGTGCTGAAAACGGATATGCCGTTGCAGATTTGATACTTGGTTGTGAATACGACATATATTCGAAAGAAACGTACGATTTATAACAATAAAAAAACGGCTGTAATGAAACTTGCAAAAAGCGATGATATTTTTGCACAATGTGAATTGGGTGCATGGATTGACGGTGTCTATAATTACATAAGCGGAAAGGATAAAAGAAAAGGCTGGGACTTGCTTCGTAACTCAGCCGAAAAAGGATATTTTAAAGCAATGTATCTTCTGGGATTCCATTATGATATGGGGCACGGTTCTACAGAAAAAAACAGTTTTGAAAAGGCTGTTTACTGGTATGAAAAATCTGCCTCAAAGGGTTATGCACTTTCAATAATGGCACTTATCTATATTTATACTGACAGTCCGTAGGTATATTATGCTTTCGGATCCGAAAAATCGGAATACCTTAAAAAAGCATATTTCTGGTACAGAAATGGTTGTGAATCGGGATTCAAGGAGATAACGTAAAACTTTAAAGAGTAGGATTTTTTAAAATAAGTCATGTCATAAAATGCTCGGAAAGTGGTGGATATTCATTTTTCGGGTATTTTGTTTTATAAGTATAAGCAGGTGTAGCCGGTTTAAAGGACTTTTCCGTGTTTTCGACAAACGAAATACAAACATATATTTATTTTTAATCGAATTTATGGTATAATTATGCTGAAATCATGAAAGGAGCATAATTTATGCATAATACAGTCGAAAAAACAACTTCACAGGCTTTGTTGAAACTTGGTATTGCACCCAATACCAAAGGTTACCGTTATCTTCTGAAAGCGGTTGATGTCTACTCTGGAAATACGGATATTCCCATTAATTCCTCGAAAATGCTTTATCCTAAAATTGCCGGTTTGTACAATAAAAGTTCAATATCGGTTGTGCGTGCGATAAGAAGTGCAATTCATAACGGATACGTTAACCGTGATGTGAATTTTGTGGATTCTGTTTTTGGGAATACTTTACAGGGGAAAAATGATATTCCTACAAATATGCTTTTTGTTTCTGCCCTGACGGAATGGATAAAAAGACAATAACAGCAAAAATAAACCGAAATACCTTAATAAGTATTTCGGTTATAT
>CAMWGS010000308.1 GCA_947173865.1 uncultured Ruminococcus sp. | reverse complement strand
ACTATGGATTTTGTACCCGGTAATCATTTCTTTATAAATTCAAATCTGACTGAAACCGCTTTGGCAATAAGTAAAAATCTTGTTTGCTTATAATATATGACAGACTTTTAAAGATGGGAGTGAATTTTATGTATCTGGAAGTTAAGGATTTAAAAAAAATATACGGTAACAGTTCCAATACAGTTCAGGTTCTGAAAGGAGTAACTCTTTCAGTTGAAAAAGGGCAGATGTGTGTTATTCAGGGAACAAGCGGTTCTGGAAAATCAACTCTTCTGAACTGCATCGGCGGACTTGAATCTGTTAATTCCGGTTCTATAAAAGTGAACGGAAAAGAAATATGCGGTCTTGGAACAGCTGAACTTTCTGATTACAGGCGTGATAATCTCGGGTTTATTTTTCAGTTCTACAACCTTGTCCCGAATCTTACTGTAAAGGAAAATATCAAAGTATGTGAATTTCTTTCAGAAAATCCACTTGATATTGACGAACTTATTCGTATTCTTAGTCTTACTGAACATCAGGGGAAATTTCCGTCACAGCTTTCAGGAGGTCAACAGCAGAGATGTGCTATTGCTCGTGCACTCATAAAAAATCCGGCACTTCTTCTATGTGATGAACCGACCGGTGCACTTGATTCTGAAACATCAAGAGATATTCTGATTCTTCTTGAAAAAATAAACGAAAAATATGGTACAACAATGCTTATAGTCACGCATAATAATTCCATAAAGGATATGGTTCATAAAGTAGTTTTTGTAAAAGACGGCATGGTAAAAGATGAGTATGAAAATGAAAACAGAATTTCGGCGGCTGAATTGGAGGACCTTTAATGAAACGTATTTTAAACAAAAGGATTTTCCGTGAGTTCAGACAGAATTTTGTACGTTATTCCGCACTTTTTCTCCTTGTCGTTCTCGGAATGTATATTGTAACAGGAATGGTAGCATCATCTGAGACCGTTATTCAAGGAACAGGCGAAAAAAGCAAGGCAAACTGTGTGGAAGACGGTGAATTTTCTGTTTTTCTTCCGCTTACTGATAAACAGATAAGCGATATAGAAGACAAAGACGTTGAAATTGAAAAGATGTTCAGTTTTGACTATAATTCCAGTGAATCTGTTTTAAGAGTAATGACAGTAAGAGATAAAATAAATCTTATTGAAATCCGTGACGGTAACCTTCCACGTTCAGATAATGAAACAGTTCTTGAACAACGTTATGCTGACGAAAACGGTATAAAAACAGGTGATACTATCGTGATATGCGATACAGAACTTATTGTATCAGGTCTCGGAAGCGTTCCGGATTATGATATGCCTCTGAAAAAAATGTCTGATTCTGCTGTTAAAAGCAGTACATTCGGGATAGTTTTTGTAACATCATCAATGTATGATGAGTTTGTTTCCGGAAATAATCAGAAAGCGCAGGAATATACTTATTCTTACAGACTTGGAAACAGTTTCAGTGATGATGAACTGAAACAGTTAATCAAAGATATGGATTTTGATTATCATAATGTAGATGATATATATTTCAAGGAATATATAAGTGATTTTACCAGTCTGAGAGATAATTTTTTCGATGGTATACAGGAACTTGCAGACGGTTCGGAAAAAATAAAAGAAGGACTTTCTGAACTGAATGATAACAGCGGAGAACTCAGGGACGGAGCAGGTAATATTTTTGATAAATTTATCAAACAAGCTAATGCTTCGCTGTCGGCTTCGGGTGTGAAAGTAAATCTTACGGCTGATAATTATGCTGCTGAACTGGATAAATATATAAACAATTCAAAGGATAATGAACTGTTAATAGAACTTAAAGAATTGAAAAACAATCTTACGTTGCTTGAAAAATATATAGACGGTACGGAAGAATATACCAGCGGAGTTTCAGATGTTTTCGATGGTTCAGAAGAACTCGCCGACGGTATAAGTGAACTTCAAAGAAAAGCTGATGAAATTCTTGAAAAGTTTGATATACAGATTGATAATCTTACAATGTTCATAAAAGCAGAAAATAATCCCAGAATATCAGCGTCTGGCAATGAAAGACTTGTAAATAAAAATATGGGATTACTTGCCGGTGTCGTTGTAATGATACTTTTTATGTATGTGATTTCAGTTTTCATTGTTCATAACATTCAATCTGAGAGCAGTATTATTGGTATTCTTTATGCTATGGGTGTAAAGAAAAAAGAACTCATATCGCATTACCTTATGCTTCCGGTATTCATTGCTCTGCTTGGAGGTATTGTTGGTGCATTAACAGGTTTCAGTAATTTTTCAATAAATTCACAGATGTCTCAGGTGTATTCATATTATTCAATTCCCGATTTGAAAACTATCTATCCGATGTATCTGATAATTTACTGTGTTGTTATGCCACCTGTTATAGCTGTTGTGGTAAACTATATAGTAATAAACAGTAAACTTTCAAAAACTGCCTTGTCACTCATAAAAAACGAACGGAAAGAAAGCAGTATCAGTAATATTAATCTCAACAGATTCAGTTTTATCAGAAGTTTCCAGATAAGACAGATTTTAAGGGAACTAAGAATCTGTCTCTAAACACATAATACCCATCCCACCATCATAACCCTTTATATAAACGTTGTAGCCCTATAATTAAAAAAAAA
>CAMWGS010000307.1 GCA_947173865.1 uncultured Ruminococcus sp. | reverse complement strand
CCCTTTTCAGATTAACTATTGTCAGATTAGTATCATCAGCAGTACATATATCTGTAAATGAATTAATAATGATATAAATATGCTGAGCATCTTCATTCATTACACAGTTGTCATTTTCATCAAGAATAAGTTTGTCACATCGTTCTTCAACTGTATTCTTGTAAATAATATTCCAGTTCTGTAAATCTTCCGATGTGGAATAATAACGGTATTCCTGATTTTCCGGTTTAAGTTCTCCTGATTTGTCGAGCAATACTACAGATATATTTCTGTCTTTTGAAAGTGCCTTTGCAAGATAACCTGCAAAATATGTAAGTCGCTCTGACGAAAGAGAGGAAACAAACGTAATATACTTATCACTGAAATCATAATAGAATACATTCTGTTCAATAGCACCAATAGGTACATTATTATATTGTATATCATCTGCAAGTACATATTCTGTATCAATTTGAATATTTCTGAAAGATGCTGCACATATATCAGGGTATTTTTCAATTGCATTCTGACATAACATTTTAACTTCCTTTGATGCATCGTCCGACGGCGTTTCACCATCTTCACACGGTACAATATCGAAAATATCAGCAATCTGAAATTTATATGTAATATCATTTTCCTTTATAATACCACTTCCTACGCAGTCAGACGGATTTATACCACCGGTTCTGCCAAGAATTCCGGAATAATCATTTGCATCATTCATTTTAAGCACAAAAGTCTGCTGTATATACTGTCTTAAACGGAAATTGATATTTACTGTAGAAGCTCCGACAACAATATATATTCCCCTCTTTACACCTTCACGGGCAATATACATAATATCTGACAAATCACTGTCCTTGAATTTTTCAATAAATTCAGTATAGTTATTAAGCATTAGAACAACAGACGGAAGTGTATTTCCAGAATTTCTGCAATATCTTGCATACTCTCCTCCCTGCTCTGCGAACAGACGGCTTCTTCGTGTAATTTCGTCCTTTACAGAATTTATTACACTTCTAACGTCGTCCTCCTCATCAGCAATAACAACATCTCCTACATGAGGAGCTTTTTCAAAAGTTTTCAGAAAACCTGCATCAAAATCAAGTACATATATATTTACCTGTTCCGGTGTATAGTCATAAATAAGTGAGTATATCAGTGTAACAAAAAACATATCGAGACCGCTTCCGGCTGCACCATAAACAACAAGATTGCCTTTCTTTGAAAACGGTATAGTCATAATCTCCTGTTTTCTTTCATAAAGGTCATCTTTTTTGCCTATAACCGGTTCAAGCGGAACATATCCTGTTTTAGACTGTCTGCCGAGTTCTGTATAAAGTTCCCTTATTGAAAGTTTTTCAGGGACAGGAGCAAGCCATAACGGTCTTACTTCAATCTCCTTTGCAATGTCAATGAGATATTCTCTTACTGCAATAAGCTGAGATATTGTCTTGTCTTTTTCGGGATTTATTTTACGTTCTGATTTTTTTACTTTTTCATATATAACTGTTCCGGTGTTGCTTATAACCTCAACGGATTCAATATCATTTTTTACAAATTCTTCCGCCTCTATATAGTCAGCACCACACCATGCAGACTGTCCCATACTGAATACTTCATTATAACCAACCTGAAAGAAGAAACGTCCTGTTGTGGATATTTCTGCGGCATCAGGACAATGAATAACAGCCTGACTGTCTTCTTTACCCTGAACTTTAAGACATATTTTAAAACGTGAGTTACTCCATATCTGCGGACTGACAACCGAATCCGGTTTCTGTGTTGCAAGAATAAGATGCACACCGAGACTTCGTCCTATTCTGGCAGCACTTACAAGTAAATCCATAAATTTACTTCCTCCGCCCTTTTCGTCTGCTTTAAGTTCGGCAAATTCGTCACATACTATGAATAAATGTGGCAGTGCTTCAAGGTCTGCACCCTCACGCCTGAGCTGCTGATACTTATATATATCCATAGTACCTTCGTTTGAAATTTTGCGGGCTTTCTTAAAAAGGAACTGTCTTCTTTTTATTTCCGTATCAATCGAAATACACGCTCTTTCAATAGTTGCACCGTCAAGGTTTGTAACAGTGCCTACAACGTGCGGAAGCTTGTGGAGTACTTCAACAGTCTTTCCGTCCTTCTTTTCTTCTCTTACTTCATTGAAAGCATCGGCAAGACCGCCACCCTTATAGTCAACAATTACAAACGCCACTTCCTCGGGACTGTAATTTACAGCAAGAGACAATATAACAGTTATAATTGATTCACTTTTTCCTGAGCCTGTAGTACCTGCAATAAGACCATGCGGACCGTGGAATTTTTCGTGCATATCAATAAAGAATATGTCACCTGACGGTGATACACCTATTTCAGTTTTTAATGATTTTATAGGATTATTTTCAGCCCATCTTGTAAGACTGTTAAGATGCTCCACTTTTGATACCCTGAACATATCAAGAAAAGTAAGCATTTTTGGAAGCTGATATTTTTCAGTATTTATATCCAGCTTTATATTAGCTATTCGGTTGAGATATGTTTCAAAATCAGAATTATTTTCAAGTTTATATGGTAAAAACTCTGATACTGTATTATTTGTTCGGTCATAAAGCTTTGAACTTTCGTCAGTAAGCTCAATGATAAAATCAGAATTGTTATAGTTATACAT
>CAMWGS010000306.1 GCA_947173865.1 uncultured Ruminococcus sp. | reverse complement strand
GCTCCTTGTGGCTTTTTATTTATTATACCACAAAATCCTCTGAATGTCCACTCCCTTATTATTTTTTCAAAATCTGAAGCAGGGTGGTTACACAAAGGACATTCAAAATCTTCGGGAAGTTCTTCGCCTACATATTCATATCCGCATATTGTACAACGCCATATTGTCTGTCCCTGAGGTGTTGTGCCTGCTTTTTGTGGTGCGGGTTTTATATTTTTGTGATAATAGTCGTACGTTGCAGGTGAAACATCGGAAAGGACATCAGCATCTGTTACATCTGCAATAAACAATGTATGTGTACCAAGGTCAATGCTCTGAAAGATTTTTCCCGAAATAAAGACACAAGTTCCGTCCGTTACTGCAAGCGTACCGTTTGTGATTCTTATGACTTCCGAAAACTCGGAAAATTTATCTGTTTCCCGTTCCGAAACGAATCCGAACCGCTTGAAAAGAGAAAAATATGCCGATTCACTTATAACCGATATTGAAAAAACACCTTTCCGTGTAAGTATATCATAAGTATAATTTGATTTATTTACGGCAAAGGCAACACACTCGGGCTTGCTTGTCACCTGAATAACCATATTTATATACAGCCGTTATCCTTTCCGTTCTCATTTGCAGACAAAACGAACAGACCGCAACTTAGTTTCTTCATTGCTTCAATGTTCATAACACTACCTCACTTACATAATAATATCTTACTTATTATATATCATTTTACATAATTTGTCAAGGGTTTTATTATAAAGTGAAAAGAACGTATACCGAAAATTTAAGAAAAAATTACGAATATTATTCTTATTTTATTAAGAACTGTATGATAAGATTGAAACAAACCACACAAAGGAGTACAAACGTAATGAAAAGAAAAAACAAAATACTTATTACTATAATTTTTATGATTGTCGGAATGACTGCACTGAAATTTACTCAATCCGAAAAAATTCCTGACGACTGGCGGTTGATTCTTGTGAATGACAAGCACGCAGTTCCGAAAAACTACAGTCCACAGCTCACACAGCTTTCAAACGGTATATACATAGATTCGAGGATATATTCCGATTTACAGAAAATGTTTGACGACGCACGCAGTGACGGTGTATATCCGATTGTAAGCGAGGGTTACAGAACCCACAAACAACAGAAACAGATGATGAAAGACAAAATCACAGGTTTTGTAAATGAGGGATATTCCGAAAAAGAAGCAGAAAAACTTGCGAAAAAACAAGTTGCGGAGGCAGGAAAAAGTGAACATGAACTCGGAATAGCTCTTGATATAAATGCAGACACGTCATATTCATCCGATGAGGAAGTTTATAACTGGCTTGCCGAAAATGCCTTTAAATACGGCTTTATACTGCGTTATCCTCCCGATAAGACAAATATAACAGAGATAGACTACGAGCCATGGCATTACCGATATGTCGGCACTGACACGGCTCTTGAAATTTACAGCCAACAGATTACCCTTGAAGAATATCTTTCATAATTCTGCATTGTAAATTATACGTTATAAATCATAGCAGAGTAGTCGGGAATAGGCCACTGACTGCACGGCATAATTCTTTCAATCGTATCGGAAGTGGTACGCATACGCTCCATTTCGGAAACGACTTTATCGTGGAAATATCTCGCCTGCGGAAGAATTTCCTTTATTTCGCAGGCATGGTTAACCTGAACTTCAAGGTTTTCTATGGAATCGTAAAAAGCTTCTGAAAGGTCACTGAGCTTTTCAGCCATTCTTTCCTCTACTGCGGACGACATTCCCACCTGCTTCTTTACCGCAATTGAATCACAGAGTTTGTGAATATATTCAAGAGTTGCGGGAAGAAGCTGTTTTCTTGCCATCTGAATCATGGTACGGGCTTCAATACGTATTGTTTTGGAATAGGTTTCAAGAAGAACTTCTGTACGTGCCTTGAGTTCGTTTTCGGTGTAAATTCCAAACTTCTTGAAAACACGCATATTCTTTTCGTCGGTATAGTGCGGAATACAGTCAACAGTTGACGGATAGTTTGGAAGTCCTCTGCGTTCTGCTTCCTGAACCCATTCAAGAGAATAGCCGTCGCCGTTGAATATAATTCTGCGATGTTCCTTAAGAACGGTTTTGAGAAGTTTCTTTACTTCCGATTCAAACTTATCGGTATTCTTGAAAGGTTTAAGAATTTCTGTAAACTGGCTAAGTTCCTCCGAAACTATAGTATTAAGGAGAGCGTTAGGACAGGCTATATTGTCGGACGAACCAACCATACGGAACTCAAAGCGATTTCCTGTGAAAGCAAAGGGAGATGTACGGTTTCTGTCGGTTGAGTCCTTCGGGAACGACGGCAGAGCGTTCACACCTATTTCAAAAGCCTGAGTCTGTGTCTTGTATACATAGTCCTCCTCGATTGCTTTCAGAACTGCGTCAAGTTCTTCACCGAGGAACATTGAGATTATAGCAGGGGGAGCTTCGTCAGCACCAAGTCTGTGGTCATTGCCTGCCGACGCTGCCGAAATTCTCATGAGGTCGGAATATTCGTCAATTCCCTTAATCAACGCACAAAGAATAGTAAGGAACTGTAAGTTTTCCATAGGAGTATCACCTGGGTCAAGAAGCTTCTGACCGTCATCGGTAGCCAGTGACCAGTTGTTGTGCTTACCTGAACCGTTAACGC
>CAMWGS010000305.1 GCA_947173865.1 uncultured Ruminococcus sp. | reverse complement strand
CGTCTACAGAAGCCGTTACAGAAATCTTTTCCGAAGAAGCTACAGAATATTTTACAGACAAAAATAATTATGTTGAATATCATTTCCGTAACGAAAAACTTCTTAATCAGCATTTTGAAAAACATGGAAGTGAATTTTATGACGATTTCGGTTACCAGAACGCTCAGGAATACGAAAAAGGTGCAAGCGACGTTATAAATAATCCCGAAGCACTTTTCAAGTATGAAGCGGAGGACGGCGACGGTGTCTATTACATTGAACAGACAAACGAGTTTGTTATACTTTCCACTGATGGCTATATAAGAACATATTTCAGACCGTCGGGAAAAATTGACTATTTCAACAGACAATAAAGGAAAATATATGACATAATCTGATATTTCATAAAATTTTATGTCAAAATTACCAAATCAGAAAAATATTTTTTGTTGGTTTTTACCTATCTTTATAAAAAAATATAGACAAATAACGCAAAATAAGGTATAATGAATAGTATATAAATTCGGCATCCGTATGCCGTAAATGCGGAAAACCGCACTTTTATCCGTGCGGCTGCGGAGCATATGATGAGAGTTATTACAGGTATTGCAAGGGGCAGGCGACTCAATGCCCCCGAAGGTCTTGATGTGAGACCCACAACAGATAAAGTAAAAGAAGCTGTTTTCTCGGCTATTCAGTTTGAAATTGAAGGTGCTTGTGTTCTTGACCTTTTCGCAGGAAGCGGTCAGATGGGAATAGAGGCAATAAGCAGAGGTGCGTCAAGAGCTGTCTTTGTGGACAGTTCACAGAGAGCCATACGCTGTATAAATGAAAATATCCGTGATGTTAAATTTGAAAGACAGTCCGAAGTAATAAGCCGTGACAGTTACGACTATATAAAGCTTACAAGAAATATGTTTGACATCATTATTCTTGACCCACCTTACCGTCACAACCATATCGACAATATTCTGCCGTTTGCAGCAAAAAAACTCAGGGAAGGCGGTCTTATCATATGTGAGTATGAATCGGAAGCGGACGAGCCTGTTGCTCCTGAAAATCTTAAACTCAGAAAAACTTACCGTTATGGAAAAATCAACGTTTCTGTATTCTGCAAACCGATTACGGAGGTGTCGGAATAATGAGAAGAATAGCAGTATGTCCGGGAAGCTTTGACCCTGTCACACTCGGTCATCTCGATATAATTACAAGAGCATCAAAACTCTTTGACAAGGTTATTGTACTGATTTCACGTAATGCAGGAAAGTCAACACCAAGTTTCACAGCTACCGAAAGAATGTTGATGATAGAATCAGTCACACATAACATTGACAATGTCGTTATTGATATACTTGACGGACTTCTTGCCGATTATGTGAGAAATGTCGGTGCTATAGCAATTGTAAAGGGACTCCGTGCCGTAAGCGACTTTGAATATGAGTTTCAGATGGCACTTGCCAATAAAAAACTCTATGCAGGTGCGGAAACAGTATTCCTCACAACTGCTGCCGAAAATATGTATCTTAGTTCAAGCGTTGTAAAGCAAATTGCCTATTTCGGCGGTGACATAAGTCATTTTGTACCTGAAAATATTCTTGATAATATACAGCAGAGACTTATTAAAGAAAGGTAGATTTTATGAATATTGAAGAAATTCTTGATGAAATAGACGAATTACTTGACAATGCAACATCTGTTCCGTTTGTTCAGCATAAAAAAATTATAGACGGCGAACGCATGAGAGAACTTATAAACGATGTCCGTCTGAATATTCCGCAGGAACTCAAGGAAGCCAAGAAGATTGAAAGCGAAAGCCAGCGTATTCTCAGTGCGGCAAAAGCAAGTGCGGAAGATATTATCCGCAGGGCAGAGGACAGAGCAGCACAGATTGTTTCAAAGGAAGCGATAGTTGTCGAGGCAAGAAAAAAAGCCATAGACATACTCACAAAAGCTCAGAATGCATCAAAGAACATTCAGCAGAATGCAGCTTTGTCGATTGCAAAAATGCTCAATGAAACGGAAACTTACTACACCAAAAATCTCCAGAACATAAAAACAGTAAAGTCCAAAATCAGTGCTACCCTTAAAGCGTCAACAAATTTCAGCAATATGACAAACAACGACAATAAATAAAAATAACGGTACTCCTTTAATGAGTACCGTTTTGTTTTTTACTTTGATTTATAAGCTTTTCGTTTTCTTCCCTTGCTGATTCAAGAAGTTTTCTCATGTTCACATTCTCAGATTCAAGAATCTTTATATACCCCTGCATATGCCTGTTTTCCGATTCTATACTTTCCATATGTACCTTTGTATTCGTATCTCCGGATTCAAAACTTTTCAGACTTTCTTTCAGTCTGTTGTTTTCTTCAACAAGAATTGTATTCTGATTTGCAAGCTCGGTATTTTCGGCAGTATATCCGATTTTCTGATTTTTCAGTTTGTTGTTTTCCGCTTTGAGTTCTTCATATTCCTTAACAAGATGTTCATTCTGATTTTTATTTGTTGACTTTTCAGTTGCATAACTTACCTTACGTTTTTTCAGTTTTTCGTTTTCAGCCTTGATTTTACACGTTTCCTGCATAATCATATTCATTTCAGCACGTATGTCTTCTTTATCCGCCCTGAGTTTCATACTTTCACGTTTATGGTCTTCACTTTCTTTTGCAAGCCTGTTAACTATTTTCTTAAGTTCATCAATTTCTTCTT
>CAMWGS010000304.1 GCA_947173865.1 uncultured Ruminococcus sp. | reverse complement strand
CGCCAGCGGGTCAAGTGCGCTGCTGGGCTCATCCATGATAATCAGATTCTGCTTGACAGTGAAAAGCATCTGCAGATTCTTGACGATTTCGGTACGGACGTTACCGTTATTGAAAATTATAGAAATACTTTCCGTGAACTTCAGCAGACGGCAAAAAAACTAAATGAACTTAAAAAATCGGAACATCTCCGCATTGAACGCAGTCAGTATTTAAACGGAATTATTGACGATATAGGTGAACTTGAACTCGACGAAAACGAGGACGTGGCACTTGAAAAAGAATACGAAACGGCTAAAAATTCCGAAAAGGCAATTATAGCAATAAAAAAGGCTGTTATGTCAATTTCGGGGGAAGATACTGCAAATGATATGATTGCATCGGCTGAAAACGATATTTCACGCTATACCGAAAACAGTGACGAATTAAACAGACTTTATGAACGTCTTTCGGCGGTTGAAATTGAACTTGCTGATATTTCGTCGGAGCTTGAAAGCCTTGCCGACAAAATCGAAATCGACGGACAAAGACTTGAATATCTCGGTACAAGACTCAACACAATAAACAAACTCAAAAGAAAGTATAACACCGAATGTTCAGGTCTGGTAAAGCTGTATAACGACGCTTGCAGTGAAGTTATGAAACTTGATAGTTCGTCTTCTGAAATTTCAGAACTCAATGAAAAAAAGGAACATCTTCTTCATATTGTCACGGAAAGAGCCAAGGAACTTTTTGACTGCCGTGAAGAAGTAGGAAAACGTTTTGCGGAAAGGGTTACTAATGAGCTTGAATTTCTCAATATGCCTGATGTCGTGATTTCTGTACGTCATGAAAAGGGGAAGCTTACCGTCAACGGTATGGACAACGTTGAATTTCTCATTTCGGCAAACAAGGGTGAAACACCCAAACCGATTTCAAAAATAGCTTCAGGCGGTGAACTTTCAAGAATTATGCTTGCCCTGAAAAGTGTCATTGCAGGCAGGGACAGCATACCGACTATGATTTTTGATGAAATTGATACGGGTGTCAGTGGTAAAGCTGCTCAGAAAATCGGTATAAAACTACATGAAACGGGCAGAATACGGCAGGTTATATGTGTTACGCATCTTTCACAGATAGCTGTTATGGCAGACAATCATCTTTTGATTGAAAAGAAAACAACCGATGAACGTACCGAAACTCATGTGATACAGCTTGATTTTGACGGCAGGGTGGCGGAAATTGCCAGAATTATGGGCGGTGAAAATCCCAGCAGACTTATGCTTGACACAGCACGTGAAGAACTTGAAAAATACAGGACGGAGTGATTATCTTGAAAATATATTCCACAAGGCACGGACAGACAGATTTCAATAAACGTGATATAGTACTTGGTACTACTGATATTGAACTGAATGAAACGGGTCTTGCTCAGGCAGAAAAGCTTGCGGAAAAAGTTTCGGGGCTTGATGTTGATATAATAATAGCTTCTCCTATGCGGAGAGCAATGAAAACGGCACAGTTTGTTGCAGAAAAAAACAATCTTGAAATTATAACCGATGTTCGTCTCAAGGAATGGAACTACGGTGAATATGAGAGAAAAACAAGGTTTACAGAGGGATTCGCCGAAAACAAGAAAAGTTTTGGTGTTAAAATGGGAAAAACAGGGGAGTCACTTTTACAGCTTGCACACAGGGTCTATTCTGCTCTTGACGATATAATTAAAAATTACAGTGACAAAAATGTTCTTGTGGTAAGTCACGGCGGGGTTTGCCGTGTTATTGAGACCTATTTTCACAATATGACAACGGCAGAGTTTGAAAACTGGTTCATGGATAACTGTCAGGTTATTGAATATGGTTCGCAGGAGTGCGGTGATGAACAGGATTGAAAAGCTGATAAATGAATTTTGCCCTGACGGTGTGGAATACGTAAAAATTGGTGATGTTGTGAATTATGAACAGCCAACAAAATATATCGTTAAAAATACTGATTATCATGATGAGTTTAATACACCTGTACTTACTGCCAATCAGACTTTTATACTTGGTTATACAAATGAGGAAAATAATATATATCAGGCAACATCAGAAAATCCTGTTATTATATTTGATGATTTTACAGGGGCATTTAAATGGGTTGATTTTCCTTTTAAGGTGAAATCTTCGGCAATGAAAATATTAACAGCGTATAAAAATAAAACATTTATAAGGTACATTTTTCATATTATGGGTAAAATTTCATTTAGTTCCAATGAACATAAAAGATTGTGGATTAATTTTTATTCAGAATTTAGAATCCCGCTTCCGCCCACGAAAATACAACACGAAATTGGCTGCATACTTGACAGTTTTACAGAATACACAAATTTACTTGAAAAAGAACTTGAATTAAGAAAAAAGCAGTATTCATATTATCGAGATATGCTGTTGGATTTTGGTGATGATGTTTCATATAAAACATTGGAAGAAATCGCTGTTAAAATCTCTTCTGGAAAAAATAAAGAAAAAAATCAAGAAGGCACTTACCCTGTTTATGGTTCGACTGGAATAATCGCTTATTGTGAAAAATATAAGTATGATAAAAAACAAATACTTATTGCAAGAGTAGGAGCAAACGCTGGATATGTGCATATTGCAGAAAAAAAATATGATGTATCAGATAATACTATTATGTTAAATTTAAAAGATACTGTATTATTCAAGTATATTTATTATTTATGCTTCACATAATGTGTATAATCCATTTTACA
>CAMWGS010000303.1 GCA_947173865.1 uncultured Ruminococcus sp. | reverse complement strand
GCTCCTTGTGGCTTTTTATTTATTATACCACAAAATCCTCTGAATGTCCACTTCCGGAAAATATATCACAGAAATTCTTCTTTTTACTTATGTTTCAGCATATATATTTACATAACCGCTGAAACAGTAAAGGAGGGATAACATAATGTTGAAACAACAACCTGACCAACGGGCGGTAATTCTTGGGCAGTACATAATAGAAAATAAATCTACAGTGCGTGCTGCCGCTAAAAAATTCGGCATTTCAAAAAGTACAGTGCATAAGGACGTAAGTGAACGTCTTAAAAAGGAAAATCCGTTACTTTATGCACAGGTTAAGGATATACTCGAAATAAACAAACAGGAGCGTCATATACGTGGCGGAATGGCTACAAAGCTTAAATATGAAAAAATAGCAGAAAGAAAAACGAAATATAAATATTAATGAGAAAGGACTGTCTATGCATATGGACAGTTCTTTTTTTGTACATTTTCTACAAATATGTTAAAAACCACTTGACAAAATTCGGAGGAGTGTATAATAAGTGCATAAAAAATATTGCACAAATATCTAAAAGTGAATTAAAGGAGGTGATTCTTATGTATCATAATTATCGTTATCAGGTAATATGTATGGTATGTGGTGTTAGATATACATACACTGGAATGTATATCAATTTATGTTCTGAATCTGAAGCAATAGCTACATTGAAAAGACAATATGCCAATGTTGTTGATTATGATGTATGGGAGGCGTAATAAACACTGACAAAACGAAAAACAGGACTGTCATTAAAACGGCAGGCCTTTTAATTTATATGAAAAGCAGTGTTCTGATTTACGCCCGGTGTTCCGGAGCAATTCACGGGCGTAAATCAGCCACTCCAAAACGGCATATATCAAAAATCCCTGCTTACTTTATTTTATGCAGAAACTTGTGAAATGCAACAAAGAAATTTCTGGTATTCTTACAATCTGTCATTTTTGTTATATTTCTGTAACTGAATGGAATATTTCCGTAAGCAAATCGGTGCTTTTTTGTCATTGCAATTTTCTTTCATAAGTATTATAATATAATCACAACAATATTAAACATTATAAAAAAAGAAAATTTCCTCTGCGTCTCACACAACGCAGGTACTTACACACACCTTTAAAAAGAGAACTGCCGAATTAATTTCGACAGTTCTCTTTATATAATGAAGTGTAAAAAAATTAATTATTGAAGGCGACATTATGGAAATAAAAAATATATGGTACGAGTTTGATGAGTGGGCAGACGATTATGATGAGTATGATGAAAATTCAGATGTTGTTTTTGAACTCAACGACGGTACAAAATGGTGTGCAACATTTTTTACATATAAGAATTTACTTAGTATTTCAAAGGAAAATCGGGTGACAGGTGAACTTCTTTCGGGCAGGTATTTTTTAGCTGACAAACCGGTTTTTATTTCCGAAATGAAAAAAGATACAATAATTTTTGTTCTTAAAGATATAATCAGGACGGAAAGAGATTTGTCAAGTGTTTTTACGAGAATAAATTAATAGTTAAAGATATGGTGATACTATGAAAAGATTTGTTTTGGTTGTTTTGTGTATTATGACCTTTATGTTTACTGGTTGCCGTAAGGACATGAATGAAGAGGAAGTCATTGAGTATCTTGAAAACCGTTATCATCAGACGTTTACGCTTGTATCGTCGAAAGAATATCCACGTGAGGAGCGTAATTATCTGGACGAACGTGTTGAGTCACTCAGTACAACATATGGTGCAGGAAATGCAGATGATATTGTTGATATCTACATGGACGAAAACGGTCTTAAATTTCATGTATATCATTTTCTTAGATATGGCGTAGTGAATTCATGGGTTGTTACTGATGATTATTGTGTACAGAAACTTATTTCACAGCCTGAACTTTATGCACCGCTGGAAGAATCCGAATTTGATTTTAAATATTTCAATACTATAGGTATGGACGAAGAACATCATGCAGGATTTTATGTTACTGTTTCGGACTATGAGGACATAAGACCGATTACGGAACTTGCGTTCAGCGTTGTACAGAATGAAAAAGCAGTTTTATGTTATTACGGAATTATTGACAATGACGATTTTTTCAATATGTCAATTACTCCTGCAATATATCTTGTTAAAGAAAACGGTGCTGAACTTGGCAGACTCAGATTTTGTACCGAACATATACCGCCGGTAACCGACAAAGAGGATTTTATTCACATTGCCGAAAAACGTTTTTCAGGCAAGGATAACTGTGACAATGATGAAAAAATTCCTTTATATGCGGATGGTAAGCGAGTAGCCTTTATGGAGCGTGAATACTGGGATTGGAGTTATAATATTGAGGACAGCGTTCCACTTTATGAAAAAATGGAATTTAAACAACTTCGTACTTTGTGCGAACTGGCAGGGTACACTTTCAATTCAATTACTGATGATAAACTTCGTATTGAAAAAGGTGATGACAGAATTACTATACGACGTACTAAAGGAAAAGCTTATGATAAAAGTAATTTTACTGTTTATAAAAATGGTGAAATTTTTATTACTGAAGGCAGAATAGACAATGTTTTGCAGGAAGATGTATGTCGTCTTACAATTGCGGACTATTATTACCTTTTCGGTATAAAAATTACTGTTGACTATGAAAACGAAAAAGCAGTGATTGAAATAAGGTGATTTTTTTGTTGACTTTTTCAGTTCGGTATGATAAAATAATTTAAGAGAATAT
>CAMWGS010000302.1 GCA_947173865.1 uncultured Ruminococcus sp. | reverse complement strand
GGCTGGAAGATGAGGGGCTTGCGAAATCGGTATGTCATCATCTCGGCATCGAGGACAGAAAACCCGACCTTAACGAATGGACTGAAATGGTTAAGCGTGCGGAAAATGCACATAAGAAAGTAACTGTTGCACTTGTCGGAAAATATGTGATGTTGCATGATGCTTATTTGTCGGTTGCCGAATCCCTGAGACACGGCGGAATAGTGAATGATGCATCAGTTGAGATAAAGTGGGTAAATTCAGAGGAAGTCACCCGTGAGAACGCCCCCGAAATCTTTAAGGACTGCGGTGGAATTATAGTTCCCGGTGGTTTCGGACACAGGGGCATTGACGGTATGATTGAATCAATACGTTATGCAAGGGAAAATAAAATTGCATTTTTCGGGATATGTCTCGGAATGCAAATGGCAGTTGTTGAGTTTGCACGGAACGTCATGGGCATACCCGATGCGGATTCTTCCGAATTTTCCGATACTGTAAATCCTGTTATAGACATTATGGAGAATCAGAAGAATATTTCTCAGAAAGGCGGTACAATGCGTCTCGGACTTTATCCGTGCAGACTTGCGGAAGATACAAAGTGCAGGAGTATTTACGGTGATGAACTTATATACGAACGTCACCGTCACCGTTGGGAGTTCAACAACGCATACCGTAAAAAAGCAGTTGAAAACGGTCTTAAAATATCAGGTGTTTCGCCTGACGAAAGACTTGTTGAAATAATTGAACTGCCTGAACATCCTTGGTTTGTGGGAGTGCAGTTTCACCCTGAATTCAAGTCACGACCGAATAAACCGCATAAACTCTTTGCGGATTTCATAAAAGCGTCAATTAATTAAACGGAGGTATTTACTTATGGAAAAGGTACAGGATTATTTCGGAAGCATGGTATTTGACGAAAGAGTGATGAAAGGTGTTCTTTCTGAAAAAGTTTATAAGTCACTCAAGAGAACTATCGACAGAGGCGTACCTCTTGACATCACTGTTGCAAACGCCGTAGCTTCTGCTATGAAGGACTGGGCAGTTGAAAAGGGTGCGACACATTACACACACTGGTTTCAGCCCGAAACAGGCGTGACCGCTGAAAAACACGACAGTTTCATAAATCCTGCTCCCGACGGTCGTGTTATCATGGAATTTTCGGGAAAAGAGCTTGTAAAGGGTGAACCCGATGCATCGTCTTTCCCGTCTGGTGGACTCAGAGCTACTTTCGAGGCAAGAGGCTACACGGCTTGGGACCCGACTTCATACGCATTTATCAAAGACGGTACTTTATATATTCCTACTGCTTTCTGTTCGTATACAGGTGAGGCACTTGACAAGAAAGTACCACTTCTGCGTTCAATGGACGCTCTCAACGTTCAGGCACTCAGAATATTAAAGCTTTTCGGAAATGACGACGTTCGTTGTGTAAAGACTTCCGTAGGACCTGAGCAGGAATATTTTCTTATTCCGAAAGAACTCTATGAACAGAGAAAAGACCTCATCATGACTGGAAGAACGCTTTTCGGTGCAATGCCTCCGAAGGGTCAGGAAATGGAAGACCACTATTTTGGTTCGATAAAGCCGAAAATAGCCGAATATATGGCAGACCTCGACAAAGAACTCTGGAAACTCGGTATTCTTGCCAAGACAAAGCACAATGAAGTTGCTCCCGCTCAGCATGAACTTGCTCCTATTTACAGAACAACAAATATCGCTGCCGACAACAATCAGCTTACTATGGAAGTTATGCAGAAAGTAGCACAGAAACATGGTCTTGTTTGTCTGCTCCACGAAAAGCCTTTTGCAGGCGTAAACGGTTCGGGTAAGCACAATAACTGGTCTATTTCAACCGATACGGGTGTTAACCTTCTTACCCCTGGTGAAACTCCTTACGAAAATGCACAGTTCCTGCTTTTCCTTTCGGCTGTAATCAAGGCTGTTGACGATTATCAGGATTTACTTCGTCTTTCTGTCGCAACGGCAGGAAACGACCACCGTCTTGGTGCGAACGAAGCTCCTCCTGCAATTATATCTGTTTTTCTCGGTGATGAACTTTCAGGCGTTCTTGATGCTATTGAAAACGATACTCCTTATGACAGTGGTGAAAAGCAGACAATGCAGTTCGGTGTAGGTGTTCTTCCTGAATTCAGCAAAGATACAACCGACAGGAACAGAACTTCACCTTTTGCATTTACAGGTAATAAATTTGAATTCAGAATGTTAGGCTCGTCAAATAGTATTTCATGTGCGAATATCCACCTCAACGCAGCTGTTGCCGAAGTTCTCAGACAGTTTGCGGACGTTCTTGAAAAATCCGACGATTTCAGTACAGCACTTCATGACCTCATAAGAGATACCGTAAAGGCTCACAAGAGAATTATCTTCAACGGCAACGGTTATGATGACAGCTGGATTGAAGAAGCCGAAAGGAGAGGTCTTTCAAATCTTAAGACTACCGCTGACGCTATGCCGAAAATCCTTGACAGGAAAAACGTTGAGATGCTCACCGATCACGGTATTTTTACAGAGAGTGAAATTACTTCAAGATGTGATATCATGCTTGAAAATTATACAAAAACCGTCAATATCGAGGCACAGACCATGATTGACATGGCTAAAAAACAGATTCTTCCCGCTGTTTCAAAATTTACTGCCGATATTGCTTCACAGGCTTCCGCAAAGTCGGGCATGGGTTCTTGCAGATATGAAACACGTATTGTCGGTGAACTTTCATCGCTTACAGACGAAATTGACGATGCAGTTGAAG
>CAMWGS010000301.1 GCA_947173865.1 uncultured Ruminococcus sp. | reverse complement strand
AACTTATCCTGATATATTAGTTGATTTCTATTGCAAATAAATTGTGAATATGATATATTTATAAAAGCGATAATAAAAGGAGTGGAAATCAATTGGAATCAACAGAATATAAATGTCCGAACTGTAACGCCGACCTGAAATTCATGCCTGATACGCAGAAATTCGGCTGTGAATACTGTTCAAGTGAATTTACGCTTGAAGAAATGCAGGAAATAAACGCTGAAACTGAAAATATCACACCGAATGCGGAAGAAGTACAGGAACAGCAGGATTTTGAAGAACATACAAATCTTTATCACTGTGCAAGCTGTGGTGCGGACATAATGGCAGACGACCAGCAGACAGCACTTTTCTGCTATTACTGTCATAATCCGATAATACTTGCAGGAAAACTTACAGGAAAATATAAACCTGATAAAGTAATAGGTTTCAGATACACAAGGGAAAACGCCGTAAACTGTTTCAGAGACTGGATAAAAGATAAATGGTTTGTACCCGACGACTTCAAATCACAGGAACAGATTAAAAAAATGACGGGACTTTATGTGCCTTTCTGGATTGCAGACTGTAATATGAAAGCAGACCTGAGTGCAATAGGCAAACAGGTACGCTCGTGGACATCAGGCGATTACAGATATACGGAAACAAGGGAATTCAGTGTAATCCGTCAGGCAGATATATCGGCGGAAGGTATTCCTGCCGACGCTGAAAGCAAGATTGAAGATTTGCTCATGGAATCAATAGAGCCTTATGACTACAATGATTTAAAAGACTTTTCAATGTCATATTTCAGCGGATTTTTTGCCGATAAATTTGATGTTGATAAACATGACGTTTTCCCACGAATACGTGAAAGGGCTTCCGAAGCAGGAAAAAGGCTTGTGCATGACAGTATAAAGGGATATTCTTCACTTTCGGTCAACAGCGAATCATATAATATAATAAGTACAAAATGGCAATATATAATGTTGCCCGTATGGTTCATGACGTATAAATATAATGATAAGGTATATGAATTTGCACTGAACGGACAAACAGGAAAGCTTGCGGGTACTCCTCCACTCGACAAGACAAAACTGAAACTTTTCAGTACTGCCATAGGTCTTGCTGTAGCAGTTGTGGGATTTCTTTTGGGAGGTGCATTTCTGTAATGAAAAAATCCGTTTTACTTATAATAAATATCGCTCTTGTTGCAGTAATGGTAATACTGCTTGTTATTCAGTCGGCAACAAAAACCGATATTTCAGAGGGTTTTGACGGTAACTCTGAAAACAGCAGTTTTCTTGACAATACGGGACTTGTGAAAAATTCCGACGAAATAACCGAGCTTGTTCAGGAAACAGCAGAAAAACTTGAAATGAATATTTTCATTTATGTCGCAGGAGATTCAGACAGTTACCGCAGTGACTATGAAACAGAATGTTTTGCAGATGACTTTTTTGATGAAATTTACGGTGAAAATGCTGACGGTGTATTCTATTATATGGATTTGTCGGGACGTTCCCCCGCTTATGACTACATATCAACAAGCGGAAAAGCTGTACTGATTTATGAGAAAAACATGGAAAAAATGTTTGATTATATAAACAGATATCTTCCGTCGTCTCAGCAGACAGTGTATGCAGAAGATATACAGAACACCGTGCAGGCATTTCTCAGCGTACTGAAAACATACAGCAATACACAGCCTAACCCTTTTGAATATTATCACGATAAATCGTCGGGAAAATATATGTTTATGAAAAACGGTGAATTCATTGTTTCGGAGCATAAGCCGATTATATTTAATATAGTGGTTCTTGCAGTATGCCTTGTGGCAGGACTTGTAACAGCTGTTATTGTGTATTTCGTAACAAAGTACAGATACAGATTCAAGAAAAGTCAGAACTCAAATGTATACATCAAGCACGAAAAAACCATTTTTCACAGGAGTACAGATACATTTTTACGTACATACACCACTAAGCACAAAATAGAAACAAACAACAGCAGCGGCGGAAGCCGAAGCATTGGCGGTCACAGTCACAGCGGAGGTCACGGCGGTGGCGGACGGCACAGATAAAAGAATATATTTTTATGAAATGAAGTGAGTGTATTTTTATGTCATTTAAACTGGAAAGTGTTGTACCATGGGGCAGAAATCTTAATGAATACATACAGATGTTTAATTTAAGCAATGACGACTTATTCAAGAAAATCGCAGGTTTCGGGGACGGTTCGGCAAGCTTCAACTATGAAGCAAAACAGAAAGGTGGCAGTGTTATTTCTTTTGACCCTGTTTATCAGTTTTCAAATAAGCAATTACAGAAACGCATTGAAGAAGTACGCACCATTGTTATGCAACAGATGAGAGAAAATATGGATAATTATGTTTGGACGAATATAAGAAGTTTGGAGGAACTGGAAAACATTCGTATGTCTGCTATGAATTTATTCTTGTCGGACTATGAACGTGGAAAATCAGAAAACAGATATATCTGTCATACACTTCCCGAAAAACTTCCTTATGATGATAATTATTTTGATATCGGACTGAGTTCACACTTCCTGCTGATGTACACTTCGCTGGGATATGATTTTCATATTCGGGCAATGACTGAAATGCTCAGAGTGTGCAGAGAAATAAGAGTATTTCCGATAGTTGACCTTGATGCCGTAAAAACAGATATGATAAATGATGTCATTTATTATTTCAAAAACCGTTATTATGTGGAAATTACAGAAACAAATTATCAGTTTCAGAAAGGTGATAAT
>CAMWGS010000300.1 GCA_947173865.1 uncultured Ruminococcus sp. | reverse complement strand
TATTCGTTATCCTTTTTTAATTATATAATATTTATCGTCTGCCGTCAATATGCCTGAATTGTTTTTTTCTTTTATCTAAATAAAAAATAATTTTCCTGAAATTTTTTCGCAAAACCTCTTTACAATCGGAAATTTTTGTGTTATAATAATCTCACCGTGTACTCAGACAGGGGCTTGTCCTCAATTTCACCCTTGCCTTAGTCAGCGGAATATTTTTAATTAAGAGGTGCTTTCAATGTTACTGAAAGAAGAAAAGACAGCCGTTATCGAGGCTAACAGAACACACGAAACTGATACAGGTTCTCCTGAAGTTCAGATTGCTATTCTCACAAAGAGAATCAACGACCTTACAGGTCATCTCAAGACTCACAAGAATGACCACCACTCAAGAAGAGGTCTTTTAAAGATGGTTGGTCACAGACGTAATCTCCTTGCTTACCTCAAGAAGAAGGATATTACAAGATACCGTGCTATCATCGAAAAGCTCGGACTTCGTAAGTAATTTCGTATTTAAGGCAGACGGGTTTTTCATACCCCTCTGCCTTTACGTCTTTATCAGTAAACGGCTTTTAGCATTAAACTGTGATACAGCTGACTTTTCCGTGTGTCAGAGTTTATTGCTAAAGCCGCTGAAAAACAAACTTTTTATGGAGGCATTTTATGTTTGAAAATTACAGAACATTTGAAACTACCTATGCCGGCAGACCACTTGTTGTAGAAACAGGTAAGACCTGTGGTCTCGCAAACGGTTCATGCTGGGTAAGATACGGTGAAACTGTTGTCATGGCTAACGTCACCGCAAGTGCAAAGCCACGTGAGGGAATTGACTTTTTCCCGCTTTCTGTTGATTACGAGGAAAGACTTTATTCAGTAGGAAAAATTCCCGGTTCTTTCACAAAGAGAGAAGGCAAACCGTCAGAAAAGGCTATACTCACTTCAAGATGCGTTGACAGACCTATCAGACCGCTTTTCCCTAAGGACATGAGAAACGACGTTTCAGTTGTTATGACAGTTCTTGCGGTAGAACCCGACAACTCCCCCGAAATTGCAGGAATGATTGCCACTTCAATAGCTATTTCAATTTCTGATATTCCGTGGAACGGTCCTATTGCAGGCATCAATGTCGGACTTGTTGACGGTGAAATTATTCTTAACCCTACTCTTGAACAGCGTGCAAAAACAGACCTTACACTTACTGTTGCAGGAACTGCTGAAAAAATCGTCATGATTGAAGCTGGTGCGAATGAAGTTTCCGAAGATACTATGCTTGAAGCTATCCTCAAAGGTCACGAGGAAATCAAAAAAATGGTTGCTTTTATCAGCGATATTAAAAACCAGATTGGCAAGCCGAAATTTACTTTTGAGTCTCAGGAAGTTGACCACGATATGTTTGAAGCTATCGAGGAATTTGCTTCTGAACGTGTCAAAACTGCCCTTGATACAGATGATAAGACAGTCCGTGACGAGAGACTTGCTCCTATTGTTGACGACATTCATGCAAAATTTGATGAAGTTTATCCTGAACAGACTGCAATGATTGATGAGTGCATCTATAAGTTACAAAAGAAAATCGTACGTGAATGGCTCTATAACGGTAAACGTGTTGACGGCAGAGGCATTGACGAAATCCGTCCACTTGCCGCTGAAGTGGGACTCCTTCCGAGAGTTCACGGCTCAGGACTTTTTACAAGAGGTCAGACTCAGGTGCTTACTATTGCAACTCTCGGTCCTGTAAGCGATTCTCAAAAAATTGATGGTCTTGATGAAGAAGAATCAAAAAGATATATGCACCAGTACAACTTCCCGTCTTACTCAGTAGGCGAAACAAAGCCTAGCAGAGGTCCTGGACGACGTGAAATCGGTCACGGTGCATTGGCTGAAAGAGCTTTAGCACCTGTAATCCCCTCAGTTGAGGAATTCCCGTATGCTTTCCGACTTGTTTCGGAAGTTCTTTCTTCAAACGGCTCTACCTCACAGGGTTCTATATGTGGCTCTACCCTCGCACTCATGGACGCAGGTGTTCCGATTAAAGCACCCGTTGCAGGTATTTCATGCGGTCTTATCACACTCCCCGACAGCGATGACTTCATGACAATGGTTGACATTCAGGGGCTCGAAGACTTCTTCGGTGATATGGACTTCAAAGTTGGCGGTACTCATAAGGGTATCACAGCTATTCAGGTTGATATAAAGGTTGACGGTCTTACTCCCGCTATCATAAAAGAAGCTTTTGAAAAAACAAGGAAAGCACGTCTTTATATTCTTGACGAAATCATGTTAAAGGCTATTCCTGAATCAAGACCTACTGTAAACAAGTACGCACCCAAGATGCTCCAGACTAAAATTCCTGTAGACAAAATCCGTGAAGTTATCGGACAGGGCGGTAAGGTTATACAGAAGATTTCTGCAGACTGTGAAGTTAAAATCGATATCAGCGACGACGGAAACGTATTTATCAGCGGTATCGACGGCGACAAGACAAACAAGGCTCTACAGATTGTCCATACAATCGCAAACGACCCCGAAGTTGGTGCAATCTACAAGGGTAAAGTCGTAAGAATTATGGACTTTGGTGCGTTCGTTGAAATTGCTCCCGGAAAAGACGGTCTCGTACACATCTCAAAGCTTGACAAGCAGAGAGTAGAAAAGGTTGAGGACGTTGTTTCAGTCGGTTACGAAATCGTGGTAAAAGTTCTTGAAATCGACAGACAGGGCAGAAGCAATCTCTCACGCAAAGATGCTCTTGCTGAAATCGAA
>CAMWGS010000299.1 GCA_947173865.1 uncultured Ruminococcus sp. | reverse complement strand
CTCGCAACAATAGAGGAATACTTTTACGAATATTCCGTAAAAGCAACTGAAATGGCACGGCTGACCGACTGGGACGAAATTATACTTTATGCCATTTTTGCCTATGACCACATTACAGGCGGTATTCTGTCCGCAGACTTCATGCTTCTGCGTATGCCATACGAAAAATATGTGAAACTTTGCAGGGTCGTTTCAGACGATTGCAGAATGTTTTTCAAACACTTATAAGATAATCTGAAAACGGAGGATAATATGAAAAAAAAATTATCAGCACTAATTACTGCTGTTCTCACCGTATCAATGATACCTCTGAACGTTTATGCAGAGGAAAACTCGGTTGACGACACAAAATATACTCTTACCTTTACCGATTTTGACGGAAATACAATGGAAACCCTTGAAGTAAGTCCAGATGAAAAAATTGACTATTCACAAATTGATACTTCTTCACTTCACAGCCACATTGATACCTATACGGAACAGGATTTCTATATGTGGAGTTCAACACCCGAATACATAGATTCCGACACCATCATAAACGCTCTATACAAAATAGCAACTATTTCAGTGGACAGTATACCGAGTACAACCGAATATTATACAAAAGAAGGAGACGTTTCCCTTGACGGTCTTTCAGTTTCAATCATACTTGACGTACAGACTCCCGTTACTGACGAAAACGGAAATTACTTTGTTTCGTCACAGACAGAAAATATAACTTCAAGCTGTTATGCGGAAATCTCCTCTCTCGAAAAACTTTTTGCAGATGGAAACACAGCGTCCGTAAATGTATTCCCTCCAGGAGACAACAAGCCTATTGTGACATATGAAATAACTTTTATTGATGAACCGGTTGTAACAAAACATACCCTTACCTTCACAGACTTTGACGGAAATATAATGCAAACTATGGAAGTAAGTCCCAATGAGAAAATTGACTATTCACAAATTGATACTTCTTCACTCCATACTCATCCCGATATATATACAGAACAGGATTTCTATATGTGGAGTTCAACACCCGAATACATAGATTCTGATACCGTTATAAACGCCCTCTACAAAAAAGCAACTATTTCCGTTGACGGTGTACCTAATAAAACAGAATACTATACAAAAAACGGAAACGTTTCACTTGATGGTCTTTCCGTTTCCATAAAAACAGATACGCAGACTCCCGTTACAGACGAAAACGGCAATTATTTTGTTTCGTCACAAACAGAAAATATAACTTCAAGCTGTTATGCAGAAGTCTCCTCTCTCGAAGAACTTTTTGCAGACGGAAAAACGGCTGTTGTAAATGTACTTCCGTTAGGAGATGACAAACCCGTTGTAACATATGAAATAACCCTTTTCGACGAACTCGGCGATATAAACAACGACGGTTTTGTTGATACCGTTGATTCGGCTTTTGTACTCCGTGCATATGCCGAAATATCTGCTCACGGAAATATGACTCTTGACGAAAATCAGGTTAAAATATGTGATGTAAACAGGGACGGTCTCGTTGACACAGTTGACGCAACTACAATACTCATATATTACGCACAACTATCAGCAGGGCATACTCCTGTATGGGAAGAAATTGTCCCTGCTCTCGCTTAAAACTGATTTTTTTGAATTTTTTTGATTTTCCTATTGAAATTATTCTGTGTTTGTTGTATAATTATATGGTAATATTTTACGCAGACTTTTTTAAGGAGTGTTTTTAAAAATGTACAATGATTTAATGGATTCAATCGGCTTTGTGTCAGGTTACGACAGCGAAGTCGGCGAGGCTATGGCTCAGGAACTCGCACGTCAGCAGAGAAATCTTGAACTTATCGCAAGTGAAAACATCGTTTCCCCTGCTGTTATGGCTGCAATGGGTTCTGTTCTCACAAACAAGTACGCTGAGGGTTATCCTTCAAAACGTTATTACGGTGGTTGTCAGTGCGTTGACGTTGTTGAACAGATTGCAATTGAACGTGCAAAGGAGCTTTTCGGTGCTAAATTCGCAAACGTTCAGCCACATTCCGGAGCTCAGGCTAACACTGCCGCATATTTCGCAGTTCTCAAGCCTGGTGATACAGTTCTTGGTATGAGTCTCGCAGACGGCGGACACCTCACACACGGTTCACCCGTAAACCTCTCGGGCAAATACTTCAACTTCGTTTCATACGGTCTCGACGATGAAACAGAAGTTATAAATTATGACACTGTTCAGAAACTTGCTGAAAAACACAGACCGAAACTTATAGTTGCAGGTGCAAGTGCTTATCCGAGAGCCATCGACTTCAAGAGACTTTCCGAAATCGCAAAGTCTGTTGACGCTCTCTTTATGGTAGATATGGCACACATAGCAGGTCTTGTTGCCGCAGGCGTTCATGAGTCACCTGTTCCTTATGCAGATATTACCACAACTACTACACACAAGACTTTAAGAGGTCCTCGTGGCGGTCTTATCCTCACAAACGACGAAGCTCTTGCAAAGAAGATAAATTCCGCTATATTTCCCGGAACTCAGGGCGGTCCTCTCATGCACACAATCGCTGCAAAGGCTGTATGTTTCGGTGAAGCACTCAAACCTGAATTCAAAGAATATCAGCAGAGAATCGTTGAAAACGCAAAGGCTCTTTCAGAAGGACTTCTCAAGAGAGGTTTCAACCTCGTTTCAGGCGGTACGGACAACCATCTCATGCTCGTTGACCTCCGTCCGTTCAACATAACAGGCAAGGAACTTGAACACCGTCTCGATGAAGTTTACATCACAGTAAACAAGAACGCTATCCACAACGACCCTGAAAAGCCTTTCG
>CAMWGS010000298.1 GCA_947173865.1 uncultured Ruminococcus sp. | reverse complement strand
TTTGTGCAATTGTCACATTTCGGCAATGTCATTTTCGGTAAGCTGAATAATACCCGCATTGGTGAGTGCGTCGGAAGCCTTTGAGTTGTCGTCCACTCTGATTACGAATGAAACAGACTTTTCAGATGTTCCGAGAAAAGCATAGAGGTATTCAACGTTTACTCCCTCACTGCCGAGAACATCAAGAACACGGCTGAGCTGTCCTGCGGTATCGGGAATTGAAACCGTGACAACATCGGTTATAATAACGGCATAGCCTGAGTTTTTCAGAACGTCACAGGCTTTCTGAGTGTCGTTAACGACTATACGAAGTATACCGAAATCCTTTGTGTCGGCAAGGCTCATAGCCCTTATATTTATACCTGCGTCCTTAAGACTTTTCACAGCCTCGTTAAGCTGATTTGGTTTGTTGTTGATAAAAACAGAAATCTGTCTTACATCTGCCATAAAAAATGCCTCCTTTATATAATTTTATCAACCGCAGTCCCAGTTATAGAAAACGTCGCTGAAATCACGGTTTTTCAGTTTTTCAGAGCTTATAAAGAAATTACCTATTCCTATATCTCCCCACAGAATTTTTTCCCATTCCGATTCAAGTTGGAGTAACAGAAAATCATATTTTTTCTGCTGTTCTTCGCTTCGTGGTTCATACTGAGTAAAAGTCGGATAGCCACCTATTTTTGAATAGAAATTTTCATTCCATCTTTCGTCATAGTCGTCCTCTATTGCGTCGTAGTCAATATAACGGTCTTCGGACTTCTCAAAACTCATACCACACTCACAGTCAACAGGGAATAAAAATTCATCATATTCATCTTCTATATTTGTCATTTTATTCCTGATTTCATCTTCCGTAACTGTTGTATCGACTTCAGGATAATATATAATCCTGAAACCGTCCTGACTAGTTGGATGTTCAAAGTCACAACCGTACAGGTCAGTACCAGCAAGCCAGAACTGCAAAAGACCTTTTTCCATGAAACCGTCAAGCTGAATTTCCGCACAGTCTATCTGTGCAAGAAGTCTGAGCTGTCTGCCCTCGCTGTCCGTCGGGAAATTGCTGTCATGCGGAATATAGCCCAGTCCGCCTACCTTGCTTTCAAAAACAGACGGTTTTGTGTCGGTTAAGGTAATTTTAACACATGGTTTCTTTAAATCTGCCATAAAAATTCCTTATTAATCGTGAAGTTTTCTCTTGTCAATAACACGGACAGCCTTTCCCTCACTTCTTGTAATAGATTTGGGAGAAACAAGGTGTACTTTCGGACTTATACCGAGCATTGTCTTGATAGCTCCTGCAAGTTCTCTCTCCTTGTCCTGCATATCCTTTACTTTGTCGGAAAGCTGTTCGGGATTCATTTCAACGCTTATGTCAAGAGTATCGGAATTATTCACACGGTCAACTTCAATGAGATAGTTGGGTGAATATCCCTGCTCAATAAGAACGGTTTCAATCTGACTCGGGAACACGTTTACGCCTCTGATAATAAGCATATCGTCACTGCGTCCCATCGGCTTGGTCATCTTTATGAGAGTACGTCCGCATGAACATTTCTTTCTTGAAAGTACGCACAAATCACGTGTCCTGTATCTGAGAAGCGGGAAAGCTTCTTTTGTGATGCTTGTGAATACAAGTTCACCAACTTCGCCATCAGGTAAAACTTCGCCTGTTTCGGGGTTGATTATTTCGGGAATAAAATGGTCCTCATTTATGTGCATACCCGTCTGTTCGGAACACTCAAACGATACGCCCGGTCCGCTTGTTTCGGTAAGACCATAAATATCATAAGCCTTGATGCCGAGAGACTTTTCTATAGAATGACGCATTTCCTCTGTCCAAGGTTCTGCACCGAAAATGCCAGCTTTAAGCTTTATATCGTCGGGAGTAAAGCCCATATCGTGAAGTGTTTCGCCTATGTATGCGGCGTAGGACGGTGTACAGCATATAATTGTTGAACCTAAATCACGCATAAACTGAATCTGTCTCTCAGTATTTCCCGACGACATCGGAAGCGTAAGGCAACCGACTTTGTGTGAACCGCCGTTCAGTCCTGGACCACCTGTAAAAAGACCGTATCCATAACATACCTGACATACATCCTCATTAGTACCGCCTGCCGCTGTAATGGCTCTTGCACAGCAGTCCTCCCACAAGTCAATATCATGCTGAGTATAGAAAGCCACAACACGTCTGCCTGTTGTACCGCTTGTTGACTGTATTCTTACACAGTCTGAAAGTGGCTTTGCAAGAAGTCCGTAAGGGTAAGCATCACGCAAATCAGCCTTTGACAGAAACGGAAGTTTATGCAGGTCGTCGGTTGACTTTATGTCTTCGGGTTTAACGCCTTTTTCGTCCATAAGATTACGGTAATATTCCACGTTTTCATAAACGTGCTTTACCTGTGCAACAAGTCTTTCGTCCTGTAACTTCTTCATGTCCTCACGGGGCATACATTCGATTTCTTCATTCCAATATCTTTCCATTGGTAAAAAAGACCTCCTTTTATTTTATATGTTTGCTTAGATTGTTCTGTAAATCAATTACAGTACTTTCAAACTCTTTTTTGGTATTCTTTGATTCCATATATTTCATAAGTTCAGACTGACAGTCAACACCTATTATATAGTCAAGACAATCTATCATATTCTGTAAAATTTTCGAAATATTATAAACAGATTTTTTAGAAAAAAACTTTTTTCTTTCAAGTTCATATTTCATAAGTTCACGAACTAAAATATATCTGTCGGAATAAATTTCTTCTTCATATGAACAGTAAACAGAATAGTCTAAATTATTCAGAATATCAT
>CAMWGS010000297.1 GCA_947173865.1 uncultured Ruminococcus sp. | reverse complement strand
GTTCTTACCATGAAAAAAAGTCACCCATGCGGTTCTGATGAAATGTACGTTATCCGTGCAGGCATGGATTTCAGACTGAGATGTGTGAAATGTTCAAGGGAATTTATGGTTGCCAGAAACAAGATAGAAAAAAATATTAAAAAAGTTCAGCATAAAGAAGAATAAGGAGATATTCAGATGTTTGAAAAACTTGAAGCAATGGAAGAAAAATATGAGGATATAAGCAATAAACTTTCTGACCCCGATATTGTAAACGACAATAAGCTTTATACACAGCTTATGCGTGAATTTAAAAATATGACTCCTGTTATTGAAAAATACCGTGAATATAAAAATGCACAGAAGTCATTTATTGAAGCAAAGGAACTTCTTGACGAAGGCGGTCTTGAAAAGGATTTCAGGGAAATGGCACAGGCGGAGTTTGAGGAGTCAAAGGAAGCTATGGAGAATATTTCTCAGGAACTTAAAATCCTGCTCCTGCCGAAAGACCCGAATGACGACAAAAACGTTATTATTGAAATAAGAGGTGGTGCAGGCGGTGAGGAAGCGTCACTTTTTGCAAATTCCCTTTACCGTATGTATACCATGTATGCCGAAACAAAAGGTTGGAAACAGGAAGTACTAAGTGCAAACCCGACGGAATTAGGCGGTTTCAAGGAAATAAGCTTTTCAATTGAGGGCGAGGGTGCTTATTCACGTCTGAAATACGAAAGCGGTGTTCATCGTGTGCAGAGAGTTCCAGAAACTGAATCACAGGGACGTATTCATACAAGTACGGTTACAGTTGCCGTTCTTGTAGAAGCTGACGAAGTTGAGCTTGAAATAAATCCCACAGATTTGAAAATTGACTATTTCCGTGCAAGCGGAGCAGGCGGACAGCATATAAATAAAACTGAATCCGCTGTCCGTATAACATATCTGCCGACAAATGTTGTTGTTGAGTGTCAGGACGAAAGAAGTCAGCACAAGAACAAGGACAAAGCTATGAAAATTCTGCGTTCACGAATCTATGAGGCATTGCAGGAAGAACAGAATGAAAAAATTGCATCGGAAAGAAAAATGCAGGTCGGCACGGGTGACCGTTCCGAAAGAATCAGAACGTATAACTATCCACAGGGCAGACTTACAGACCACAGAATAAATCTAACTATATACAGGCTTGAAGATATTCTCAACGGTAATCTCGACGAGGTTTTTGACTCACTCGCAACCGCTGACCAGGCCGCAAAACTTGCAAATCAGGAAATGTAACTTTATGGAAACTTTATTACTTAGTGAAAAACAACTTGAAATTGCTGCACAGCTGATAAGAGACGGTGAAGTTGTCGGAATCCCTACAGAAACAGTTTACGGACTTGGTGCAGACGCATCAGACGAAAATGCAGTGAGAAAAATTTTTGAAGCCAAGGGCAGACCTGCCGACAATCCGCTTATTGTACATCTTGCCGACTTTTCGGAAGCCGAAAAATATACATCGTATATTCCCGAACTTGCCCGAAAACTTGCGGATAAGTTCTGTCCAGGACCTTTCACAATGGTTCTTCCGAAAAATGATAATATACCACTGGTAACATCAGGCGGTCTTGATACAGTTGGTATAAGAATACCTTCGCACCCTGTGATGAACAGACTTATTGAACTTTCGGGAAAACCGATTGCCGCACCGTCCGCAAACATTTCGGGGTATCCCAGTCCGACTTCCGCACAGCACGTTATGCGTGATATGAACGGCAGGATTTCGGCGGTAGTTGACGGCGGACAGTCACAGTTCGGTGTCGAATCAACCGTAGTGTCCATAGAAAATGGCGACACAGTAAGAATATTACGTCCCGGTTGTGTGACAAAGGAAATGATTCTTGAAATATGTGATAATGTCATAGTTGACAAAGCGGTTCTGAGCGGTCTTGAAAAGGACGAAAAAGCAGCTTCTCCGGGAATGAAATACAAGCATTATTCACCGAGTGCAGATATTGTCATGATTGAGTCGGATTTGGAACACTTTACAGAATATGTCGGAAATCATTATGGTGATAACGTATATGCACTGATTTTTGACGGAGATGAAAAAATTTTCCCTTACAGGTATATGACATACGGCAGAAACGGTTCTGAGCAGGCACATCTTGTATTTCAGAGACTGCGTGAATTTGATGATATTCATGCCGAAAAAGTTTATGTGCGTACACCCTCACTGGACGGTGTAGGGCTGGCGGTTTATAATCGTCTTATAAGGGCAGCAGGATTTGAGGTGATAAGGATATGAATACTTTAAGTGGTATAACGGTTGTCGGTCTTACAGGGCAGACAGGTGCAGGAAAAAGTACTGTTTCAAAAATTTTTGCATCAAACGGTTTTGCTGTGATAAATGCAGATATTGTTGCAAGGCAGGTAGTTGAAAAAGGTTCAAAGTGTCTTGCCGAGATAGAGGAATTTTTCGGAAACGATGTTATAGACAATGACGGAAATCTTGACAGAAAAAAACTTGCCGGTGTAGTCTTTTCCGACAAGACAAAGCTTGAAACACTGAATACAATAACATATCACTATATCACAGGGGAAATTTTAAGGCAGATAAATGAATTTGCCGAACGTAAAGAGAAACTCATACTTCTTGACGCTCCCACGCTTTTTGAAAGCAGGGCTGACGACTTCTGTGAAATTATAATATCCGTCCTTGCCGATGAGGAGATAAGGGAGAAAAGAATAGTTCAGCGTGACGGTTTAACGTCCGAACAGGCAAGAAAAAGAATGGGGTCACAACTTGATGAGGAGTTTTTTTCAACTCACTCTGATTATATAATACATAATAACAGTAATAT
>CAMWGS010000296.1 GCA_947173865.1 uncultured Ruminococcus sp. | reverse complement strand
GCCATTGTTCAGCTACGGCACAGTTCCGCTTTCTGCTTCTGCAATTTCTACTGACTATCCTGTTCAGCTTATGAATATTGCAGTCAAAGACAATTCAGAAGTGCTTGCCGAAAACGGAACGGCAGACGGGTCGTCTCTTTCGGTCAGGGCAATCGGCGGTGACCTTTCAGCATCATGGCGTTTTGACAGGGTCAATGAAGATTCAAAAGGTACTTTCTTCAAAATCTGCAACGCTGAATCGGGCAGACTTCTTACACCGGAAAATTACACTGTCAAAGCAGGAACAAACGTTATTGTTTATGGCAGTGAATCACACCAGTCACAGCACTGGTATGCTGTACCCGTAAAAAGTGACCGTCTCGGCAACAACCTTTATTATAAGATTGTCAACTATTCGGACACCTCTCTTGCTCTCACTCACGGAAATTCAGGCATGACCCTTGAAACCTATACAGGTGCGGATTCTCAGCTGTGGTTATTTAATGCCGACGGTTTACAGGGATTTGCAGGTTATTGCAGTGACGATAACACCGGCAGTATCAAAGCCGGAAATATCGGCGGACTGTTCGGCGAAACTGTTGAAGTCTCAACTTTCAGTGACCTCAAGAAATACGCCGAATCTGATACGCCCTATACAATTGTTGTTACAAAAAATATTACTGTTACAGAACTTAACATGAATGGTACAAGGTATATGTGTACTGCGGGAAGAATTTATGTCCATGACAATAAAACCATTATCGGCAGTTATAACGCTCACACCCTTTTTAATGTACAGTTCTGCACGTCAACTTCAAAAGGAGTCGGCAACAATGTGATTATCAGAAACTTTGAAATGCAGCATGACGCAGAGTCAAATAATAATGATTCAATCGTGTGCTATTTCGGCTCAGGCAAAAATTTATGGGTTGACCATGTAACATTTACGGGGCATGAAAACTATGGTTACGCTCCCGAAACACAACTCGTTGACGAAGATAAATTCCTTGCCTGCTGTTATGATGCCGATTACTGTACCGTTTCGGACTGTTCATTTGGCAAACACAAATATGGTCTTATTCTCGGCTATCCCTCAGACGACGAAAAGTCAAAAAACAATTATGACGGGGTTCCTCATATGACACTTATTTCCAATAAGTTCGACGGCTGTGAAACAAGAGGTCCGGGACTTATTAGGTGGGGATACTTCCACTCATTCAACAACTATGTCAATAATTTCAGTATGGCATATACAGTGCATAGTGGTTGTGATATATACGCTGAAAACTGCTACTATGAAAACGGTGGAAACGTAATATGTGACTGGAATTCAATTACTTATGCAGGTGCATATGCCGAGGACGGTTCAAAGTTCTCAAAATGTAACAGAACTGTGCATGGCGAAGGTACGGCAAATAACCCCAGTTACTCAATCGCAGGCACATGGAGACCGTTTTCAAATTACAGCTACACAAAACTTACCGCCGACGAAGCAAAGAGTTAAGTACTTACAGCGGTACTCAGTCGTCAAACGGAGATATGATGTACCTGCGTTTTTCAAAGAAAGGTGTACCGAGTGCAAGCTATACGGAAGTACCGAATACACCCGTAACACCTCCTGCACCTGTCCCCGCAAGCTTTGACGAGGGGTCAGCTTATCGCATCAAAAATGTCAATTCGGGACTCTATATGCAGGTGGCAGACGCAAAGGCAGAAAACGGTGCGAACGTTCAGCAGTGGGGCACTGACAGTACTGCCGTACACGATATATGGAAATTTTTCAGTGCGGGAGACGGCGGAACCTATATACTTGACGTTGCAGGAAAAAAATCAGACAACGGTACAAATATCGACATATACCAGTATAATGGCGGTACAAATCAGCAGTTTATGCTTACTCAGAACGACGACGGAAGCTATAAAATCCGCACAAAAATTTCAGGTGAAAATTCATTGATTGAAGTGATTGAAGCTTCATCAGTTTCTGGTGCTAATATTCAGGAATGGGAAATAAACGGTGCAAACTGTCAGGACTGGATTCTTGAACTGGCTACAGACTCAGGCTGTGTAATGGATGAAACTCTCATGTATACATTTGAAAATGTAAATTCAGGAATGGTTATGGATATTGAAAACGGTTCAATGACCGATAGTACAAATGTACGTCAGTGGGATTCAAACGGTTACGACTGTCAGAAATGGGTACTTAAATCATTCGGCTCAGGCAATTACTACTGGATTCATTCCGCACAGGACGAAAATTATGTGCTGAAAGCCAACGGCAGTACAAACGGCTCAAATATCAGTATATCACCGTATTCCACAAAGGACAGCTCACAGTTGTTCCGCTTTACAAAAAATCTTGATGGTACATACAGCATTACAACACGTGCGTCAAAAGACAAATGTCTTGTTGAAACGGATTCCGCCTCAAAGGAAAACGGTGCGAACATTCAGCAGTGGAAAAACAACGGAAACGCCTGTCAGAAGTGGAATATGATCACGGAGAAAAAACCTGAATCCGTGAAAACCGTCAAAGGCGACGTAAACAACGACGGGCAGTATACAATTGCAGACATTGTACTTTTACAGAAATGGTTACTTGCCGTTCCGAGTACAACGCTTGAAAACTGGAAAGCTGCCGACCTTGATGAAAACAATTCACTTGATGTATTTGACCTTTGTTTAATGCGTCAGCTGTTAATTAAATAATCAATACAAAAAAGCCGTTCCGAAAAATTCGGGACGGCTTTTTTACGTCAGGCTATGTGATATTTTTGAAAAAACGACGATAATTCGATGATAATATAGTGAAAACAATGTAAATATACTGTTAATATA
>CAMWGS010000295.1 GCA_947173865.1 uncultured Ruminococcus sp. | reverse complement strand
AGTCCCGGCCGCCATTATAATTTTATCGTCGTAACCGGGCATATCCCAAGGTTCAGGAGTAACAAACGAATCAACGGGAGCACCTTTCTGTATTCCACGGCAGAAAGCGGTGAGGTGCTGTTCGTCACCGAGTTTTACAGCAGTTATAATGTCACCTCTTTTGTCGTTCTTTCTGGGAGAACATTCAAAGCCAAGCATAGTAAAGAGTTCACTTGCAAAAGCCGATGTTTTTATAGCATTTGAAACAACGTCGGGGGCAAAGAAAAGACCAAGCAAAATTTCACGGTTCATGCCGAGGGTACAGCCGACTTCCTTTCCCATTCCTACACAGGTGAGACGGTAAGAACAGAGCTCAACGAGGTCAGCACGTCCTGCAATATAACCGCCCGTACGTGCGATACCGCCACCAGCATTTTTTATAAGAGAACCTATTATTACGTCAGCACCGACGTGGGACGGTTCTCTGTCCTCAACAAATTCGCCGTAACAGTTATCAACCATGACAATAATATCAGGATTGCCTTTTTTTGCGGACTTAATCATTTTTTCAATGTCGTCAACCGTAAAGGCAGGGCGGAGAGAGTAACCTCTTGAACGCTGTATATATGCAACTTTTGCATCTTTTACTGTGTTTGTTATTCCGTCGTAATCGGGTGTACCGTCGGGGAGCAGGTCAACTTGACCGTATTCAACACCGTAGTCCATAAGAGAACCGTTGCCTTTTTTTCCTGCAATACCTATTACTTCTTCGAGAGTGTCATATGGTTTTCCCGTAACTGAAACAATTTTGTCACCTGTACGGAGTACGCCGAAAAGTGCGACTGAAAGTGCATGAGTGCCCGAAACAAAATTGAATCTTACAAGAGCGTCTTCAGTACCGAGAGACTGTGCAAAAACCTTGTCAATAACGTCACGTCCGATATCTCCGTAACCGTAACCCGTAGAGCCATAGAAACACGGTTCACTTACTTTATTGTCGGAAAAAGCTTTCAGAACCTTTGCACCGTTATATTCAGCGGTTTCTTCAATTCTGCGGAAAGCCTCCGCACAGTTTTTTTCAGCTTTTTCGGCAAGTTCGATTATGCGGTTGTCGATGTTATATATTTCATTTATTTTACTGTTCATCAGTCAGTTTTCCTTTCATTACACTTTCTTTTTCAACGTCGATACGTTCAAGAACTATTTCACGTTCAATTTCACGGAATCCTATTTCACGATAGAAACTTACACGAACGTCAAGAGCCATAAGGTAGGCTTTTTTACCTAGTCCGTTAAAGAACTGTGCGAGCCATTTGAGAAATTCCCTTGCATATCCACGCCCTCTTGCAGATTCTGTTGTAGCGACCTGTCCTATAAGAACAACGCCGTCTATGTTGTATATTGCAGATGCTGTTGTTGAATTTCTGTATGTAAACGTACGGCTTACACCATGACGGCAACGGTGTGAAGTATCTGTATACCAAAGCGAAAAGTCTGCGATATTCGGAAATCCTTCACTGAGAATATTATAAACGTCGGGAAGTTTCGGGTTGAGGTCAACAAATTCTTCTATTGATTCAAGAGGTTTTTCGTCGGGAACGAGTTCAAAAATTGTGCGGTTAAGTTTCTGATAGCGTTCGGGGATTTTAATTCCGTTAAGAATTTTCTGTGAGCCTTCTATTCTGAAAGGCAGGTTCATGCTTACAAATAGGTCAATTTCTTCTGTATTTTCAAGATTGTCGTCAGCACAGATAATAAGTGTTGAATTTATCATGAACATAAACCCCGTACCGTTTTCGTCTGTTACCTTATAGAAGCGACAGAAATCATAACCTGTGCCGTACGCTTTTATATATGCAAGCATTTTTCGTCCTGAAAGGGATTTGAGGAGAAGTTCACGGTCAAATTCCTTTTCCTGTTCAATCAGTTTAATCATATTTCAAGAATCCTTTGAGAGAGATTTTTTACAAGTCTGTATGAATTTTCAAAATCGTCTGTTTCGATTACACACGACGCAGAGTGTAAATATCTGCATGGTACTGATACCGCAATAGTGCGTATTCCGTTACCTGTAATGTGAATAGCACCTGCATCGTTACCGCCTGCAATCATGGTTTTTGTCTGACACGGTAAATTTTCTTCCTTGGAAATATCAAAGGCAAGGTTATAAAGCTGTCTGTCATAAACCGTGCTTCTGTCCATGAACGATACAACAGGACCTTTTCCGAGTTCGCAGACTTTTTTTGCACCTGAAACGCTGTCAATGTCGGAAGCTGTAGTTGCCTCAAGTACTATTGCAAAGTCGGGCTGTACGGAAAAAGCGGAAACCTTTGAACCACGCAGACCTATTTCTTCCTGAACATTAAAGACAAAATACGTATCGTATTCGGGTTCTTCACGTATAAGGTTTATCATCATTGCACAGCCTGCACGGTCGTCAATTGCTTTTGACTTGATTCTTTTTTCACCGAGTTCAACGAACTCGGATTCAAAGTATACACAGTCACCGAGACTTATGTATTTTTCGGCATCTTCCTTGTTTTCCGCACCTATGTCAATATAAAGACTGTTCATCTTTGGTGCTTTTTCACGCTGTTCCTTTGAGAGATTGTGAACTGCCGTAGAACCGATAACGCCGTGAATATGATTTTTTCCGACTTTAACCTGTCTGCCGATTGTTACAGACGGGTCAACACCGCCGACCATGTCAAAAGCAAGTGTACCGTCCGAACGTATTGCGGTTACAATAAAACCCACTTCGTCCATATGTGCTGCAATCATCAGTTTTTTGTCCGGTGTCTTTCTGCCTTTACGGAAACATATAAGGTTTCCGAGAGGGTCAACCCTGTAGT
>CAMWGS010000294.1 GCA_947173865.1 uncultured Ruminococcus sp. | reverse complement strand
ATGTACGAGTTAATTATATCACATAACTTATATATATTAACTTTTTTAATAATTTTTCGTAAATAAATAAAAAATAATTACCATATATTCAGATAAAACACTTGAAATCATACTAAACATATGTTATAATAGAGATATAAACATATGAAAGGAGTAATGATATGAAAATTTCCACAAAAGGAAGATATGCACTCAGAATGCTCTCAGACCTTGCTATACATCAGTCTGAGGGTTATATATCACTGAAAGATGTCGCCGAACGTCAGAATATTTCAAAAAAATACCTTGAACAGATTGTACCCCTGCTCAACAAAAGTGGCATTATAAAAGCAAACCGTGGTAATAAGGGCGGTTACATGATTGCAGGGAAAGCGTCTGATTTAACTGTAGGAACGGTTCTCAGGGCAACAGAAGGCAGCCTTGCCCCCGTTGCCTGTCTGGAGTACGAACCGAACGAATGTGAAAGAATAAACGAATGTACGACAATTGAAATATGGGAAGGACTATATAAACTTATATCAGAATATCTTGACGGAATAACAGTTCAGGATATAGCCGATAAAAGTAATTCCCTTAACGGTGACAATTACTGCATATGATTCGTAAAAGACTGCTGTTTCCGGCAGTCTTTTTTATTCAAACATAGGGGTGGAAAGATAACGCTCTCCGGTGTCGGGAAGAAGTACAACAATGTTTTTGCCCTCGTTTTCGGGTCTTTTTGCAAGCTGTATTGCTGCCCATAATGCCGCACCCGAAGAAATTCCCACAAGAACACCCTCATTTCTTACAATCGCACGTCCCTGCTCAAAAGCGTCCTCATTGCTTACTGTAATAACTTCATCATAAATGTCCTTATTAAAAGTATCGGGAATAAATCCAGCACCTATACCCTGAATTTTGTGCGGTCCTGCTTTTCCCTCAGAAATTACAGGGGAACTTTTCGGCTCAACCGCAATTATTTTTACATCAGGATTCTTTGATTTAAGATATGCACCTGTACCGCTGATTGTTCCGCCTGTTCCCACACCTGAAACAAATATATCAACCTTTCCGTCAGTATCTTCCCATATTTCGACACCTGTTGTTTTTTCGTGTGCGACAGGGTTTGCAGGGTTGGAAAACTGTGACGGAATAAAGCTGTCGGGAATTTCCTTGGCAAGTTCTTCTGCCTTTGCAATAGCGGCTTTCATTCCGCCCACTCCGTCGGTGAGGACAACTTCCGCACCGTAAGCTTTCATAAGGTTACGGCGTTCAATGCTCATTGTTTCGGGCATTGTAATAATTATACGATATCCTCTTGCAGCAGCAACAGCAGCAAGACCGATGCCTGTATTTCCGCTTGTGGGTTCAATTATAACACTTCCCTTTTTGAGAATACCGCTTGCTTCAGCGTCGTCAATCATAGCCTTTGCAACTCTGTCTTTGACGCTTCCTGCGGGATTGAAATATTCCAGCTTGGCAATAATCTTTGCATCAAGATTGTTGACTTTTTCAATGTTGACAAGTTCAAGAAGAGGTGTTCTGCCTATCAGGTCAGTGATAGTCTTATAGATTTTCATAATAAAAACTCCTTTACATATTATTAAAATATTTCTATATTGCCTATATAATTAGTATGATTATATTATAGCAACTATTTACATTTTTGTCAATACCATTAAAGAAAAAACCGACATTATAATAATGTCGGTTAAGTATAATTTAATTATTAACCCATCTGAGTACTGTTTTTGGAAATTTCTGCAAATTCTCCGTCTGGTATGCAATCAATTATTTCAAAAGCATTGCTGTCATAATAGTACCATACGCAAAAAGCTGCAAGACCGGGATTATCCTTCATGTTTATACAGAAATCAATAGTATCTCCCTGTTTCACACTAATCTTGTCGCCATATATCGCAAAACCATTCATCTTTGAGGTGTCTACAGCATCAGCGTCAACATCTCCGACCTTAATTGAGCCGTTCATAATAGTATCAGGAATAACAGACACACCGGCGATTGAAGATAAATCGGGGTCAATTGAAATATCATAGATACCGTCCGGAGCATCATCCTTTACTTTAAGAGTAACTCTTATAAATGAATCATTGAATACAAAGTTCTCATCCTTAGAAATGTCAATCCACATTGCATACTTGCCCTTTGTATTTGAAACATAGTTTGCATCGGTGTTACTGCTGACATTATTATTGCTATTATTGTTATTGTTTGAAGAATTGTCGGGCTGAGGAGTTGAATTGGTAATGGTCTTTACCTCTGTAACGGGTTGACCGTCTGCCTGTGTCACAGGCTCACCGTTTGCTTCTGTAACAGGAACAATTTCAGTAACAGGCTCACCTGCCGTATATCCTGTAGTACCCTCTTCGCTTTTACTGCTTTCATCGGAAGAAGATTCGTCAGAAGATTTTGAAGGGTCTACGTGGTCGGCTTTAACAGGGTCATCTTCATTTATTTCAACGCCGTCAATCGTAATATCGTCATCATCTTCACCGCCCCACTGAAAAGGTACAGCGTTCATAGGTTCTTCCGAAGACTCATTCTTACTGCTGCTTTCCTTATCGGCACAGCCTGCAAAAGCTGAAAGAGCAACACAGGTAAGTGCAACAAGAGCAATCAGTCTTTTCTTAAAATTTTTCATTTTTATATTCCCTTTCATAAAAAGTACATTGTTTCACGGAACAGTGCAATCCGTATATTCTTAATAAATATTATACACAAATGAGGACAATTTGTCAAGGTGTAGAATAAATTATAATCATTTCTTTAATAAAAAATCACATTTCCAACATATTTCCGTCACATTTATACTATAAGAAAGCGAAATTATTTTTTCTTCATATAC
>CAMWGS010000293.1 GCA_947173865.1 uncultured Ruminococcus sp. | reverse complement strand
CTCATCAGGTCAATAGCACTCGCAAAAATATATGCACGTTTCGGCTTACCGTCTTTTGCAGGAAACGGCGAAAACATAAACGCACTTTCACCAGTTCCGGCAACAATGCCCTTGAATCTTTTGAACGAATTACAACCTTGAATTTCACCACCAATCGCTTCGCCTTTTTCGTTCCGATGAACAAAAACAGCATTGGCATTCTGAAAAGTTTTCGGTACTCCATTGATAACAGTTTTGAATGTATTCTGCGACTGATAAAGCAATTTTGCGTGAACAAATTCCTCAACTATCACAGCCGGAATTTTTCTTGTCTGACAAAAATATGCCATAAGCTGACGCATATTCGGTGCTTGTTCTGGCATCTTCAAAACTTTATTTTCTTTCGGATTTGGCATTGGTCTCGGCGGTGATGTAAAATCTGGAGATTGACTTTTTGGATAATCTGATGACCTCATAATCGTGACATCTTTTCCGGTAAGTTCAAAGACTGCCTGATTGAAACTGCGTCCGAGAACCAGTGTCAGACAGTCGATTGAATTATTTGTTCTGCCGGTATTCGTATAATGATTATACCACTGATTTTTGTCCGGTCTTATGCACAAGCCACGAATTTCTTTCACATAATAATTATCTCCGTGACGGTCAATATGGTATCCGCTTTTCTGAAAATATGACAGCAAATCTGCTGAACGTGCGGACTGTATCAGCTGGTTAAAATCTTCTTTCTGCATAAATTTACTCCTTTGATTTTTTCAAAAAAATGCCCTCACTTTTTTATAGCAAGGGCATTTCTGATATTAAAATTTAACGTCTGATAGGTCTTGAATCGTCATCATCTTCTGTCGGTTGATAGTCGTTGTCATCAACATTATAAATCGCTTCACGTTCTGATTTTTCTTCTGCCGTTTCGATAATCGGCTCTTCTTCAGGGTCAAATACAACGTCTTCCTGAACCGAAAGTCCTGAAAGTTTTTCCTCAAGTTTCTGAAATTCGTCAATCTTTTCTGCAAGTTCTGATTCGTGTGAAAACTGCTTTTCAACACGTTCTTTTGCCTGTTCGAGATTTTCCTCAAGAGCAGAAATTTCTTTCATGATTTCCTCTTCCTTTTTCGGAATACCCTTTTCAAAAAGATTGCTGATACGCTGATAATTATCCTGATTTTCGGAAGTTCCGGCAACACAAGAATATGTACTTTCGCCTTTTATCTGAAAATAAACCTCATCTTTCCATTCGTTTAAATAAACTGAAACTTCAAAATTATTTATGTTAACGGATGGTATTTCTTTTTCAGGATTTGCAAGTTTTTCCTGTACCATTTTCAGAAGATGTGCGTTGACTTTTTCACGTGTCATGACAACATAATCCGGATTTTTTGTAGCTCCGGACAATGCAAGTTCACGGATTTTTTCAGATATCTTTCTGTCATTCTGAACGTGTGAAAGTAATTCTTTTCGTGTTTCAATCTGTTTCGGAATACGTTCAATTTTTTCTTTGGTGACAGCCGTTTCATGAACATATTCGTTTTTCAGCATTGTCAATTCAGCAATTTCATTTGATACTTCAATACGTCGTCTAAAATCAGGATTACCTTCTGCTGCCGCCTGAATTTCACCGTATGTAAGCACCTTTTCGTCGCAGTCCTCAGAAACTCTTGCCGGAGCTTTATCGTCCATAAGCTGTGCGATGAAACGTGCCTTATTGGTCACGGTCTGATAAAGGTAGCTGTCGAGCGTTCCCTCAGTGACATAATTGAAAATCTGAACTTCCTTATTCTGATTGCCCTGACGTAAAATTCTGCCCTCACGCTGTTCAAAATCTGACGGCTTCCATGGCACATCAACATGATGCAATGCACATAAATTTTGCTGAATATTCGCACCAGTTCCGAGCGTTCCTGTACTTGCAATTACAACACGATATTTTGAATTATTTATGTCACGGAAAATATTTTCACGTTCTTTTGAATCGGCTTTAGGAGCGAAAATTATTTCATCTTCAGGTATACCTTTGGCAATGAGTTCAGTTTTCAGATAGTCGTAAACTGAAAAATTTCCGTTATCAGAATTGACGGCAATATCGGAAAAAATAATCTGTACACCTTTTGTATCGTTTGTCTGATTGTAGATTTCTGCAACTTTTTCAACGCATTTATCAACTTTACTGTTTTTATCGTCTACAAAATCATACGGCAATTCTTGACCACGTTTTTCATAAAGTGCCTTTACAGCGTTGTTTCCAAGACCTATCAGACGTGCTTCACCAGTGATTTTAAGATGATTGTCTTCATGGGGTTCAACCGTTCCGCTTTCAATTGCTTTGGCTCTTTCAGCAAGTTCACGCACATACATTTTCTGCTCCGGAGTTGCCGGAACGCTGATTATCTGCGGTTTTCCCGTTTTCAGTTCAGGACGTGGAAGATTGAGTTTATCAGCACTCTGAACGTCAGCAAATTCCTTGTACATTGCCATGAGTTCCGGCAGATTTGCGAAACTTGCAAAACTTGTTTTCATTTTCAGTGTGCCGTCCGCTGTCTGCTGATTCTTTGTGACAACATTTCCGAAAGTCGCCGCCCAGTCGTCAAAACGTTCAATTCCTGCCTGTTTCAACAAATCAGGTCTTAAATATCTTGTCATTACATAAAGTTCCGTCATTGAATTTAAAACCGGCGTACCAGTTGCAAATAAAATATGTCCCTGTCCGAATTGTTCGTTGAAATAATCTGTTTTCATCTGCATATCTTCTGCTCTGCCGGACGGTCTTGTTGTTACGCCTGAACCGTTCGTCAGTTTCGTCGTAACACAGCCATTTTTAGAGGCGTGTGATTCGTCGCAAACCAGATAGTCCA
>CAMWGS010000292.1 GCA_947173865.1 uncultured Ruminococcus sp. | reverse complement strand
GAGTACTAATAGGTCGAGGGCTTTTCCTTTTGATTCATGTATGAGAGTTTTCCCTTTGTTACTTTGCTTTGTTTGTTTAAAGTTTAAAAAATGTTGGAAATCGCTTGACAAATCACTTTATTTGTGATATAATGTAAAAGTGATATGAATGCACCATTAGCTCAGTCGGTAGAGCAACTGACTCTTAATCAGTGGGTCCTGGGTTCGAGTCCCCGATGGTGCACTAATACTTGGCCCGTTGGTCAAGCGGTTAAGACACCGGCCTCTCACGCCGGTAACACCAGTTCGATTCTGGTACGGGTCACTTAAAATAATCGGTGCTTATAGTGATGAGGTCACACCTGTTCCCATTCCGAACACAGAAGTTAAGCTCATTGACGTTGATGATACTTGGTTGGCGACGACCTGGGAAAGTAGAACAGTGCCGATACAATATTCCTCCTTAGCTCAGTCGGTAGAGCACTCGGCTGTTAACCGAGTTGTCGCCCGTTCGAGCCGGGCAGGGGGAGCCAAAAGCCTGAAAGTTTAAAATTTTCAGGCTTAAATTTTTATATATTCAGGAAAATAGACTGAAAAAAGATTTTATGAATGTAATGGTTTTACAAAAAGAATCCTTTTTTCTATAAAAGATATTGATATGTTTGGAAAAGGAAAGTACCCTGATGATTTGTGTTTTTACAATGACGCTGGAATGTGGTTTGAAAATATTTCGCATGAAAGTACTTCCTTTATTATTTTGTCCGAGTGCCGAATTACAGATAAATTGAAAGATAATGGAATTATAATATTCTGAAAAAGCTCCTGTTTACGTACAGGAGCTTTTATTAGTTCTGATGTTTCACAACGCCGTATTCATCGTCAAGGCGGTAATATGGACATGAGTAATTAGTTCCCTGTAAGAATCTGTACATTTCGTCCTCATCGAGATTGACTAAACATACATAACATTCGTAGTCCTCATCATAGACATAATTTGTACAGGTTTCGCAATTAGTAGATTTATTTTTCATATATCCTCCATTGAGAGAGTAGCAATGGCATTAAGACTTTCGTCAGCTGTAATTCCTGCGAGGAAATTGTAACTTCCCTGACACGCAATCATAGCACCATTGTCGCCACAAAGTGATTTTTCGGGCATATAGAATTCAAACCCACGTTTACGGCAGGCTTCGGACAGTGTAGCACGTACTCCTGTATTTGCCGAAACACCACCCGCAAGTGCGATTTTTATATAACCGAGACTTTCAGCGGCTTTTATAGTTTTTTCGGTCAGAATTTCAGCTATAGTTTTTTGGACAGATGCGGACAGATTATTGTAATTCAGTGTAATATTTTTCTGCTGTGAGTTGTGGATTAAATTTATAACATTGGTTTTAAGTCCTGAAAAACTGAAATCAAATTCATTGCCTGTAATATTCGGGTGTGGAAGTCTGAATTCTGACGGGTCACCGTTCTGTGCTGCATGGTCAATCTGTACACCACCAGGATAGGAAAAACCCATAGCTCTTGCACATTTATCAAAACATTCACCTGCTGCATCGTCACGGGTGCGACCTACTACACGAAATTTTGTATAGCTGAGTACTTCAATAATATGGCTGTGTCCACCGCTTGCCACGAGGCATAAATATGGTGGTTCAAGAGTTGGACAGGTAAGATAATTTGTAGCTATATGTCCTGCAATGTGGTGAACAGGAATAAGCGGTTTTCCTGAAGCCATAGCCAGACCTTTTGCAAAGTTCACTCCGACAAGTAAAGCACCGATAAGTCCGGGAGCGTATGTAACGGCGACAGCATCTAAGTCATCAAGAGTAACGTCAGCGTCGTCAAGAGCCTGACGGACAACGCCGAGTATATTTTCACAGTGACGACGTGAAGCGATTTCAGGCACAACTCCGCCATATTTCCTGTGTTCTTCAATCTGCGTTGAAATAACCGACGAACGTATCTCACGGCAGTCTTTAACAACGCTTGCGGCGGTTTCGTCGCATGAGCTTTCAATTCCGAGTATTAACATAATATCACCTTTTTATTAAAATTTTTGTATTACCATATGAAAGGTATCAACCTGTATTTAACTTTATTTTTATATTGTATGTATCCTTGAAGATTATTTTCAAGAAATTTTTCTTCATTTCTGAGTCTCATGACAATTATAACAGGATAAAGTAGAAAAATTATGAAAGAGTGCAGAGAGTCTAAAATCAATGGAATTGACAGAAACATAAGAATTGTAGCGGTATACATAGGGTGTCTCACAATTCTGTAAAGTCCTGTATCAATTATTTTCTGATTTTCCTGTACTTCAACTGTTCTTGACAAATATTTATTTTCCCTGAGTACTTCCGCATACATAAGATATGACAGCAGAAAGACTATTGAAGCTATAGTAACGGGCAATTGCGGAATAGCCAGCCACTGATAGTTCAGACCGGAAAGAAATTTTATTAATGCCTTTACTTTTATATTCATATTAATCCGTACTCCAATTTTTCGCAGATTTAAGACCAGAATTCACTTTTACAAATTGTCTTGTCGAGTTCAAGAAGCTGAGACAAGAATTTATCAGCAAATTCAGCAAGTTGTAAGTCGTCAGGATTTTCGGGCAGATTACTTTGGTTCACATAGTCATTAAATAAGAGGAGTTCTTTTATAAAAGTCCTGATATTTACCGAAATATAGTATACTTTTTCATCTTCGGCAATTCCGACAAGATTAGTTTCAATATCCACATCACCGCCGACAATTATATAATTATGATTTTCAAAGGATATTGTGTAAAAAAACTCAACACTTAAAAAGCTTATTTCTAAAATTTTTTTATTTGGAAATGATATATCTGAATACATGTTATCACCATAATTATATAAAAC
>CAMWGS010000291.1 GCA_947173865.1 uncultured Ruminococcus sp. | reverse complement strand
GCGGTATATAGCTGAATATCCGGTGGGATAAAGTGAAAAACCCTAAAATTAAAAATTTTAACGTAAAAAATAAAAACCTCGATTTTGGAGTTAAAAGTCCAATTTCGAGGTTTTTTAAATTTTTCTTTAAAAATCGTTTAAACACTATTTAAAAAGTATTTTAAGATTTCAAAAAATTGTATAAATGCCGAAAAATAGCGTTTAAATTGATTTTATGAATTTAAACATATTTGTAAAAACTTACGAAAAAATGACTTGATAAGCCTAAAATATGCTGCGGAACTGCGGAACTTTTTCACATCGACTGCGGAACCAGTTCCGCAGTTGTTTTTATACAGATAGTAAATTATTCCTTTGTGTTATTAGAGACAATTATATTGCTTCTTTATTTTTGAATTTCTGAGATTCTTCTACCATGTTTTCTAATCTTCCGATTATTCTGTCCTGCTCCTTTTCTGTAAGCATACGGAACAGATTCATCATAGTTGTTTCATTAGCATTCATCAAGCTGATTTCGTCAGGTGATTTAGATTCTTTTCCTGTTAATAAGTAATCAATTGATACCTTAAAGTGTTTTGAAACTGCAAGAAGTATGTCTGAATTTACAGTAGCACCATTTTCCCATCTTTTTATATTTCCAGCACTAAACCCTAAACTCTTTATAAGTGGTGTCGGTTTAACTCCCTCACGCTCACACAAAGCGATTAATTGTTGATAAAACATAAAATAACCTCCTGTTTTTTGTGCATATCACCAAAAATACCTTTTGAGGAATTTTAAGCTTGACAAATACCTCAAAAGGTATTATAATATAAATGGTGGTAATATTTCGGGGCATAAAAAGCCGTATTATAATTTTACCATAAGCAATCTGAAAAGTAAATAGAAAGGACTGATTTTATGACACTTGGGCAGAAGATAAAGCACCGCCGTGAAGAACTCGGCTACACTCAGGCAGAACTTGCAAGGAAAACGCAGACCTCCCAGCCATATATCTCACGTCTTGAAAAAGACGATTTCAATCCGTCGACGCAGATGATTATAAGCATAGCGGTAACACTTGATGTGAGTATTGATTACCTGCTCCTTGACGGCAGAAAAGCAGGATAAGCAAGGAGGTGAAAATATGGAGAACAAGAAAAAATTTATTGAGGAACTCGGCACAATTCTTATGATGTATTCAAGAGAAGAGGTTGAAAAACTGGAATACATCAAGAATGATGGAGTGGAACTCGTATGTATTATATATACGAACGGCTACAAAAAGTGTGTCAATATATGGGGAGATTCCTGCATTGCTGTAATAAGCGATGTCTACAAGGCAATGCGTTGAAACGAAAGGCTTCTGAAGGGTTGAGCCGTAAATCAGCCCTATCCCATGCAGAAATACCACAGGAGAGAACTTAAACGGGAAGTAAACCGCAGGAGAAAACTTAAACGGATTTCTGACAATAAACTGAAAAGAGGTGAAAGAAATGAACTTCTTATGTAAGGCACAGACGTATCTGAACAGTGTGGCAACGACTGTCAATTCGCTTGCCGGACTGGCAATGAGCGACGAACTCTGTGAAAATGTTGACACACAGTACAAGGTCATCAGAATGGCTGTGGAGTGGGAACAGGCAACCGCCGAATTTATCACTGTCATGGAACTTGACGCAGAACTTCTACAGTCTGTATCAATCAGCAAACGCAAGTTTATGAACATCAACGAACGTCTGATTAAGCACTTAGAAAAAATCCAGCTTCAGGGCTATCATTTTGACGAACTGATAACCACCCTGAAACTGGAAAACGAAACGTTAGAGAAAGAAATACACTTTCTTTAATGCCCGTTTTAAGTGTATCACGAAATGTGAAAAATGTCAATACCTATGAAGGAATTTTTGTCGGAGCTATCCTGCTCCGACAGAAAGGAGAGAAGATTGGATTACCTTACAGTAAAAGAAACAGCCGAATTGAAAGGTTGTTCTGAACGATATATCAGAAAGCTGATAGGAAACGGAGAGATATTTTCTGAATCAATCATCAATACTTCTAACGGTCACACCTGCCACTCGATACCTGTATCAGCTCTGTCGGAAGACTTACAGGAAAAGTACTACCGCAAGAAACGCACAGAGGCAGGAGTACTACCTGAAAAAAACGACGACAAAAGCAATGAAAAAACAGTCTTAAAATACCGCTCCAAAGGCATTAAAAAGGCATTTGAAGAATTTTCAGAGGCGGAACGTGTGGAAATAAAATTCTGGACAGACTTACTCACACAGTGGCAGTCTGAACGCTCTGAACGTAAGGACAAGACCGAATTTGACAAACTGTTTGTCGCCCATCAGAAATATCTCAACCCTGATTTAGAAATCAGCATGGATATTCTGTACCGGAAATATTCAGCCTACAAAAACGAATGCTATTCAGACCTTGTGGACGGTCGTGGCGGTTGGAATCGTGGCAAAAGCAGACTTGATGACGACGGCGTAATCTGGCAGAATTTCCTGAACATCTACCTTGAACAGAGTGAACCGAAAATCAGCAAGTGCTACCGCATGGTGAGTGCGTACATAGCTGAGGAATATCCGGAACTTACAGCGGAAATTCCGTCGGAAGCTTGTTTCAGGCGGAAAATAAAAACAATTCCGTTTGCCGTTCTGGAATACTCACACAAGGGAGAAAAGGCTCTGCATGACCACTGCATTCCGTATGCAAACCGTCAGAAAACCAACATCTATGCCAACGACGGCTGGGTCATGGACAACTACACCTTTGACGTTATAGTAAGGCAGGACGACAATTCGGAAAAAACAAGGCGACTGTATATAACCACGGTTCTTGATGTAAAATCAAACGTTCTTGTCGGCTGGAACATAACTGAAAGTCCCG
>CAMWGS010000290.1 GCA_947173865.1 uncultured Ruminococcus sp. | reverse complement strand
AATGACCTCCTGATTATATAATTATTTAAGAACAGTTATGAACTTAATAATAAATTTGTGTATAAAATCTGACTGTTCATAAATTTTGTCTGAAAGTTCCGTAACGAATTTATGGCAGAATTTTATTTCCTCACTGTTCGGAGAAGTGTTGCTGAATCCTGCTGTTAAAGAAATGTCCATGAAACGACTGAAATCACCTTCACCGAAAAGTTTTCCGCTCATGTTTTTCTCTGTAAGTTCCGCAAATTCACTGAATTTCATATCTTCCTTGCGGAGTTTCTGCGATGAAAGAAGTTTTTCCGCATAGCTGTACATTGATACGGCTCTGTGTGAGTTATTGCCTGTTGTGAAGTTTTTTATGCGTGAAGTTATAATTATTCTTCTTCTGAGATAAATTATTAAAACAATTCCGCCTGCTGATATTATTACAGTAAATATTATTTTAAGAGATTTGGGAATTGTTTTTGTGGTATTGTTTCCGCTGTTAGGATGTTTAGGGGAAACTCCTGCAACACCTGATGTGACGGTTGTTGTTACGGTGCTTGTTGACGGTTTTACTGACGAACGGCGTGTCATTGTCTGACGTTCAGAATTACGGACAACAGTTGTTGTCATGGTTGCTGTATCGGTGACGGTATTCGGTGTTGTTGTTCCTGTAACTATGGAAGTGTCGGAATATCCTGCTGTAAATTCAAAAGGAACCCATCCGTATCCGTCGAGGTAGATTTCTGCCCACGCATGACTCCTGTTGTCTTTCAGGGTAATTGTGTAAGTTCCGTCACCGTTTGAATTTTCTTCGCCGAAATCTTCACCGACAATTACATATCCTGTTGCATATCGTGCAGGAATACCAGCCATTCTTGCAAGCATGACACCCGAAGTTGCATAGTGTATGCAGTAGCCCTTGTGGTTTTCAAGCAGGAAATAGTTTACAAAGTCACGGTTTGACGGAGTTTTCCCGGGACTTAACGAATATACGTTCTGTGAATCTATTCTTTCACGAATCATTGTGAGAGCCGCAAGTTTTTCGGACGCAGAATGTGCATTTTCGGCATACTGCAAAATGTCCGCATACGCTTCACGAACTTCTTCTATGTTCTTGTCTTCGGGAATTTGCAGATAGTTATTATAGACAAATTCCTTGTATCTTGTCTGAAGAAGATGACCGAGAAGAACATTTCCGTTTGAATAGACATATTCATCATTATTGAAAGGCATTTCGTTTTCGGTATAGAAAATATCGTCATGGTCAAAAATACCGTTTTCTGTGCAGTACTGATAAACTTTGTTTCTTACTTCTTCATTGTAGATATTGCCTGCCGAATAGATGTTTACGGAGGGTTCACCAAGATATGAAGCAATAATATCGTTGTTTATCGCTATGAATTTATATGAAAATTCGCTGTCATCTTTTCTTTTTGACGAAACTGTCATATCCTTATTATAAGTAAGATTACCGAAATTGTCCGTACCATACGGGGAAAAGCTTTTGTTGTCCCTGAGCTTTGATTTTATCCATATAGTCATTGTAGGAGTATCTGGAACGGCGTTTCTTCCAAAGAGAGACGGGAAGTCCTGTGGGTATACTTCGTAATTTTTGAAATCCGAAAACAGTGGATTTTTATAAATGCTGTCGCTGAGGTCAGACCATGAGTTATCGCCGTATACAGAGCCTGTATATTCTTTCAGATAAATCGCACTGTCATGTTTACGGTCAACGGTAACTATAAGGTCGGTGGTATTTTTGAATTTAAGCCTGTCATTAGTTCCGAGCTTATGATTTTCATAAGTGAATGAAAATCCGAAAACGCTGGTAATTCTTGAAACACTTTCAGCCAGATTTTCGAGAGAAAAGGAGTTTATAGCGTCACGTATTTCAACACGCTTACGGTTGAGTTCGTCACTTCTTTTATATCCCGAGATATTTATAAACAATGCAGAAACGGCTGTTATTATCAGAGTAGTGATTACTATAAAAAGACCGCATTTTTCGGTAACTTTAAGACGCATCTGCCTTTTCGGGAAAAAAACGTTGTCTTTTCTTACAAATCCTCCGCTTCCTCCGCTGAATTCTCCGATGTCAATCGTTGACATTGCAAGGAGTGCAAGCCAGTATGCAACGGTGGTTATGCCCCAAAATACAGGTACTTCTATACCGTTGTAAAGTCCGATTTCAAGAACGGGAAATGTTGCGAGTAGGGGAAGAATGGGATTAGGGTGATAAATAGTGAAGAAATAGATAATTATTGCCAGTAACCATATACAGAATACAAACAGAGTAGTCACGGACTGTTCTTCCATAGCAGGAGGAAGTGATTTATAGTAACTTATTTCCGTATGGTATGAATCACTGTAAACAATATTATACATGAATTTAAAGCCCGATGCAATATTGCTGATATTTTTATATGCCGTAAATATAAAAACAAGTACAGAGCCAAGCATTACCCACAATGCACGTTTTCCTATAATTGACAGTATAATATAAAATACAGAGAATCCGACAGTCGACATTATGAGCGTACTATGGTTGTAACTGAAGTCAAACATTTCGAGAAACGACATTATAACCGAAACAAATCCCATAACAGCTATAAATATGGCTTCGGGCTTTCTGAGATTAGGGCGTTTTTTTCTTACTGACATTACAATACTGTCACATATTACAACGCCGTTATTATTTTGCAAAACCTTTTTTTTCATATTCAGTCCCTTTAAAGTTCGATATCCTTGATTGATGAAGTTATTCTGCCGATTACAACAGGTACTGTGTTGAGTTCCGAAAGTCCCGAACAGGCTTCGGCGGCAGATTCGGGTGATTTGACCACAACAACTGCGTTTCTTATATCAGCGTCAACGTTTTCTTCAATGTAGTGCAGAAC
>CAMWGS010000289.1 GCA_947173865.1 uncultured Ruminococcus sp. | reverse complement strand
CCTTGTATTTGTTTCTTAAATCGTACTCACTGCAAAGGAAAGTTTCCTGTCTTTGTGTGAAATTTTCGTTGTCAAGATACCTGAAATAGTCATTTTTACTGTTTACTTTGAGACAGTTTTCCTTACATTCACGGTAACAAATCATAGTACCGAAATCATCTTGTCCATAAGGTGAATACTCCGAATACTGACACGTAAAACATGACTTGATATAATAATCCCGTTTCATTTTTCGGCATATATCGGATAAAGCTACTTCAAAGTCAAGGGTATTATTTTCACTGCTGTAACATTTATCATCAACACACAAACTGAAATTCCTGACAATCGTGTCATCAAAATAAACCATTTTACCGTTACACATAATAATTCCCTGATGTTTATTCGTATCATGTTCAACAAGCTGAAATGATATATTGATAATTCCTGTAATTTCAGTTTTATCGGTTTTACGCACGACGTTTACGGGAATTTCCACATCAAGTGCGTACCTCTGAAGTGTATAAGAATACATTGGTATACGTTTACCTGATTTATAAATAATATCAACATGCTGTTTAATAACATGAAACCTGTTTTTAATTTCGTCCGACTGTTCTGCATTTTCATATTCAAAGTCATTAATAGCAGTTTCGCAACAGAATTTAAATCCGTCCAAAACAAATGATATTTCAACACCGTCATTTAATATTTCAACATCAGTATCATGAAATTTATCCTTATAATGTGCCTTCCAAATCTGCATAATTTTCTCCTTTCAATTTACTCATTCAGTCCATTCCTCCCCATTGAATAAGCTGATAGGACATATATGCTAAAAAAGAATGTACCACAATCCAGCCTATAATAAAATAAATCCGTAAATTCTTTATCTGAGGAGTAAATTTTTCATTTTTGGCACGTTTTATATGTAACTTTGCAGAAATAAAGTAAATTCCGAACCATACGGCTATATCTGCAATAAACCAGAATAATAAATGTATTTTCATTGTTCTCCCCTTTCAGCTTTGAAAATTATAGCACATATTTCCCGAACAGTCAACAAAAAAACCGCTCCCCAAAAGGAACGGTTTTTTATGTTTTACTTGAATATCATAAGCAAAACCTGTGATACAACAACTACTGCAATAAGTGCCACAGGATATGTAGCGGCATATGCAGAAGCAACGTTTTCTGTACCTGCTGTACTGATGAGAGTACCGAGAGCAGGAGTAGAAGTCATACCGCCTGTGATTGAACCGAGGTTATTGAGTAGGCTGAGTTTGAGAACGTACTTGGCAAAGAAGAAGCCGATAATCATCGGAACAAGTGTCATGATTACGCCGTATACGAAGTAAACAGCTTTGAAATGCTGTACGAAGCTTGCACCGCCTGCAACACCTGCACCGATGAGGAACATCATAAGTCCGAATTCACGGAAAACTTTCAGTGTGCTTTCATTAGGCATTATGTTTACTTTTCCGAAACTGCCGAAATGACCGAACACAAGTGAAACAAGCAGACAACCGCCTGTTGTTGTAAGTGAGAAGTTACCGAACTTTATTGAACCAATTAAGATACCAAGAATTGAAGCAAGTGCAAAAGGCATGAAACCGAATTCGTCCATTTCAATAAGCTTGCCCTTTGACTTTTTCTTTGAACCTTCCGAATCAGCCGCTATAAGCTGTTCACGTTCCTTTTTCATATCAGCTTTCATGAACTTGGGAACAAGCTGAACAAAAAGAACAACGCCGATTACACCGAAAAGATAAGCAATACCGTGACCGACTGTTACAAGGTCTTCAAGGACTGCACCATTTGCACGTTCTGCCACTGTTGCCTTTGCAGCAGAGAAAGCAGGTGTACTTGTAAGTGAACCCGAGAGAAGTCCGACAAGCATTGCAGCGATGTTTTCGGTCGGGTCACCTGAAACGCCCTTGTCAATGAGGATACAGCCACCACAGGCAAGTCCGCCTGCAATAATTACGACAAGTGCAAGAAGTACATAAGACTTGAAATTCTTTTTGAAATTTCCGAAGAAGTTCGGACCTGCAATAAATCCTACAGACGTTACGAAAAGAATAAGTCCGATATTTTCGATAACTTTAAGTGCATTCTTGACATACGTCGTGCCTTCAAGCATAAGGTTTTCACCGAGATTGCTGTAGCAGAAACAGCCGTAAAGAAGGGCTATTATAAATACACCGGCAGTACCGAGCGAAACGCCTTTAACGGTAATTCTGCCAATCAGATAGCCGACAGTCGTTATAAAAAAGACTGTAAACATGAGGAAAGTTATTTCTTTGATACCAATAGAAAAACTTCCAGCTGAGATTAATTCCATAATCTACATTACCTCTTTCTGTTAAATTTTTTCGGAAATACTGCATATTTTTATGCAATATCACAATCTGTATATAACCGCATAAACCGACGAACACATAAAATGCCCGTCGGTTTAGTGGATTATAATTAAATTAAATCAAGCAATTACTTTGACTTTCTTGCATAGTGTGGGAGAAGCATAGGTGAAACCTTACCTGTGTCTATTCCTGCTTCTGAAAGTTCAACATTGAACTTATTGATATGTTCAAGAGTAAGTTTTTCGGGAACAGCTGTTTCCTTAGCCTTGGCAGCTGCATAGATACCTGCGTTTCTGCCGAATACGATAACGTCAAGGAGAGAGTTACCCATAAGTCTGTTTCTTCCGTGGATACCACCTGCAACTTCACCTGCAGCAAAGAGATTTTCAACAGTAGTAGCACATTCGTCAGTGATGTCAATACCGCCGTTCTGATAGTGGAGTGTCGGGAAAACGAGAATAGGTTCTTTACGGATATCAATGCCGTACTTGCCGAACATTCTGAGCATTGCAGGGATTCTCTTTTCAATAGTGCCTTCACCGTGGAAAAGCTCTATCATAGGAGTATCAAGCCAAACAGACTT
>CAMWGS010000288.1 GCA_947173865.1 uncultured Ruminococcus sp. | reverse complement strand
ATAAACACGCCGTTCTGATTAACTTTTCTTTCAATATGTGAATAATAGATTAAACCATTTTCTGTTCCAAGATTTTTTAGAAAATCCCTGTCCCAATACCTTAAACTTATGAATGAAATGCTTTTTGTTATTAAAATCAGAACATATTCTGATGTCCAGTTTCTTTTTTAGCGTGTACAGAAATATACTCCTGCTCCCCTATCGCACTTTTAAGGTCAATAAGTTTACCATAAACTTTTTTTATCAGTTTCTTAGCATTATCCGAATCGTCCTGAGGGGTACTGAAAACATTGTGTTCATGTGTAGTAAAATAAAATTTATTCATAACATTCAACCTCATTAAATATATTTTTATAATTATAACATACAGTTCATAAAAGGTCAACAAAAAGCACTCTGTAACATTAAGAGTGCCATAAAGAAATATAATTCATATAAAGAACTTTTTAACGATTTTTTCTTTAAAGTGTGTGTTACGGTCGCACAGAAGAAGAATAATTCCCACCGCAATAAAAGTGACCAGAGGATAATACGACCATATAAAGCGTACTCTGTTCATAAATGTACGGCTGATAAGAAATTCAGTCAGTACGCAGTCAAGACCCGTAAGGAAAAAGGCAATCGCAGAAATCAGAAGATATGAGGATTTGGTAAATTGTCTGACCGCAACAACAACAGTTACTATCAACATGACGGAACAGGTAAACGGCAGTGAAAAGCCTGTGAACCAAGAACCGCCCGTAGTGAGTGCAATGTACCACTGAAAGAGCAGTAAGGCAGCGAAATCGGTAAACAGATAGAAAAATATGTTTTTCCGTCTGAAAATCAGCGGGACAAATATGAAGCAGTACAAAAGACAAACAGAACTTATGACAATATCAGACCATACAATTCTTGAATTGATGCTGTAGTCACATATGAGCGTCAGAAAGGTCGGAAGAAAAACAATAATTGTTGCAATTATCAGTTTAAGCTTTGAACCCATTTTTTTCTGTTTTATTTCGTATTCTTCAGGAAAAGGTGAAACAGCGTCTGTAACTTCCTGTATATCGGGGTGATATACGACTGTCTGACAAAGCGGACATTTCTTTTCGCTGTCCTCAAGTTTCACTCCGCATTTTACACAATAAGCCATAATTATAATACCGCACCTTTCTGATTACTCTCAACAGCAACCGCAATCCCGTGACTGACAAGATTAGTGAAAAACAGCCTTTCAAGTTCCGACTCCCTGATATTTCGTATCATATTTATATACAGCTTATCCTGATAAGACAAAATTCCGCAGTTATTTGAACCCGTAGCCTGTACTCCCAATGAGAAATCAAATCTTTCCGTAAATCTGTTCATCTGTTCGGGAACTTTTACAGCTCCCAGATTTGACATGGTAATACACGATTTTTTCTCGCCTACCATTGAAAACATCGCTTTCATTCCTATATTTTTGATAATCAACGGCAATACTTTAAGAAACTTGTTTTTTTCTGCTTTTACATTTGTTGTTATCCTTGCACGCATCTGTTTTTCAGTAAGCTGTAATTTCATCTGATGATGAATTATATTCACAATTTCTTCAAAAGTAAAATTACCCATATTTGCATCTATTCCCGGAGTTATATAAAGTACGAAATTTCTCATTGAAGTACTTTCAAAGTAGTTTCGCAGGTTTACGGGAACAAGCACTTTAACAGGCTTTTGTTTTTTCTTGTTCGTCACTTCCCTGTCCTGTATCTGTATAATTGAAAAAATCATAACCGAAACAAGAAAAGTTGTCAGACTTACGCCGTATTCTTTTGACACTGCCAGTGCGTCGCTCAGACTGACAATACCCGTAATTATGTGATGAAAATCATCTTTTTCTTTTGTTCCGCTGATTTTGTAGGCGGTTGACTCACGTCTCGAAGCTGATACGTGACCGTCATATTTCAAGAAACTGTCCTCAAATTCCTTGCTGTTGGGAACTTCACTTCTATTGAAAACACCGTAGCCCGATTCTATTTTAACATTATGTTTCTGTGAAATATACTCTGCCGCAAGGGTCTTGATAAAAATCAGCCCACCATTTCCGTCGGTAAGGGAGTGAAAAAATTCCGCTGCAATTCTGTTCTGATAGTAAAGTACCCTGAAAGCACATTTTTTCATCTCCGAAGAAGTCATTTTACTGCATGGGTAAGGACGTTCAGGAATAACTTTCGGCACTTCCGTCACTTCCTCCAGATAATACCAGAAAAAACCCTTGCACAGACGCATCGCAATTGACGGAAACCGTTTTATTGTTACATTCAGTGCAGACTGTAGTATAACAGGGTCAATATTTTCGTTCAGAGTAACAGAAAGACGGAATATATTACTCCAGTTCTTTGTGCGTACGGCAGGGTATAATTTCGCCGCATTGTCCAGTTTAAGCCATAACCGCTTATGCTCCTTCATGAAACACCTCCCTTAAGAACTCAGGGATTTTCTTCAAATCGTTCTTAGCCTGCTTTATGCCGTAAAGAAGATAGATATGCCACATATCAGGAGCAACGTTCAGTGACGACTTACAGCCGTATTCACATAATTTTTTATGCAGGTCAACCGAATCACTCAACATGATTTCGTCACCACCGACAAATATCAGAGACGGCGGAAGTCCTGTCAGGTCGGCAAACAGAGGAGACACAAGCGGTAACTTTACCTGCTCCGTGTAGCACTTTGCATAGAACTGAAGCCTTTTTTTAGTCATTGATGGGTCTTTCTCACGGTTTTCTTCGTATGAATCTCCCGACATACTCAAATCACTCCACGGCGAAACCGCAATTATACCACACGGCAAAGGCAGATTTTCTTCTTTAAGTTTCAGAGCAAGAGAAAATACAAGTCCTCCTCCCGCCGATTCCCCGCACAAAACAATACGGTCGGGAGAATATCCGTTTTCTATCAGATAACGGTAAGCAATAAGTGCATCGTCAAGGGCGGCAGGAAAAATATTCTCAGGGGCAAGAC
>CAMWGS010000287.1 GCA_947173865.1 uncultured Ruminococcus sp. | reverse complement strand
ACTTGTTTCCCAAAGTTCAGAATCGTCCTCTTTCAAGTTTTCTTTCGCTCCCGTTCGACAGCTTTATTATTGTAACATAAAAAAACCCGACTGTCAACAATCGGGTTTCACTATCTTTTTTAAGATTTCAATACATTTTTTGTCGGATTTTGCCAATTATGTGGTAGGTGAGAGAACAATGCTGCTCATATCAAAATTCTGAACATCTGTAGTATTGCGTCCGTCCTGCTTGGTCGGATAAGAACCTTTATTACGGTTAGTATTTCCACTGGCGGCAACAACCGACTGAACCATATAATTATCTACATAAATTCTATATGCAGTTTCAGGAGCATCTCCGTACATTCTGTTTAACTGACGTGCAAATTCACTGCCGTCCACACTGTTACCGTCTTTTGTGGCAACGCCGTTATTTCCGTCCCAGTAAAAATAAAATTCACCGCTACCTACAATTTTTTCACCGTCTTCAAGTTTACGCTCTCTGAATTTGTAATCCTGAGCAACCGTCTGAGCGGCATTAAAAATTATTCTTGCATTATTATTCTGTTTTCTCACTTTTGACATAGCAATCCAATTCATCCATGAAGGTATAAAAATAGCCGTAAGAATTCCTATAATAGCAAGAACAATAATAAGCTCCATCAAGGTAAAACCTTTTAATTTTTTATTCATTAACCGAACCCTCCAATCTTTAAAAATATTATACCATTTTATTCACAGTTTGTCAATGATTTTTCCGTTTGTAAATGTACAAAAATACGGTGAAAATTAGTGCATTTCACCAGTTTTCACCGAAACAAATGTATCAGTCAACGTCAATATCGTTCACCTGTAATGTTTTCTCAATAACAGCTTCTTTGTTGGTCAGTTCATCTGAATAATGGTCCCAGTTTTTAGCGGTAAGGAACGGCGGATATGTTCCGTAATAGTTTCCTGTTTTGATACTGACAGCCACACACTGACCGTCACTGATATAGAAAGCCGCATCAACCCTTTCAATTTCCGAAAAATAGGGCTTTATATCCTTGGCAAATTCACCGAGATTCACTTCTTCGGCTTCTGTACAACTTCCGTCCGAAATAGAGTGAATACCTTCGGGTAAATAAAGATTTTCAATGTCAAGGTCTGTAGCGTAGGACGAAACAGCCTTATGCAGAGCGTTTGCGGTAGTATTTGCACCCTGTATCTTGGATTTTCTGACATACCCCAGCATTGAGGGTACTAAAATAGCGGCAAGTACACCGATAATAGCAATAACTACAATAATTTCAATAAGAGTAAATCCTTTTAATTTTCTTTTCATATCATACCCTCCTTTAATGGTATTATAGCATTTTGTTCACAATTTGTCAATATCTTCGATTACAAAAATCGAAATTATAACACATATTTTTTGTATAATACTAACTAAAAACCAACTAAAATAATAGTTAATTATTAAAAAGTTCAACTGCTTTATTCAACTGTAAATCATCATCTGTACATATAATATCGGGGTCATACTCCATTTTCAGTTCTATATCAGGGTCAAATCCGATACCGTCGTAGCACTGCCAGTCCCCGATAGTGTAGTAACCCGCTGTATAACTTACCTGTTCGCCGTTTTCCGTCATTGTCGGAACTTGAAAAACGCCTTTTCCGTAGGTATGAGAACCGAGAACAACAGTATTTTCATAGAACTGTTTCATAGCAGAAGTAAATATTTCAGACGCACTTGCTGTCTTTTCGTTAACAAGAATCACAACTTTTTTGTCGGTCTTTTTTTCTGCCATTCCGACAGAAAGAGACTGTTTTCTGCCGTCGTAATAATGATACATACCAATATCACAGTTACCGAGAAAATGACCCAAAGCACTTGTACTGTAGCTTGTATATCCGCCCATATTGTTTCTGAGGTCGATTATAAATCCCTCAGCGTCGGGACACTCCTTGAAAGCGTGTCCGAATCCCTGAACACCGTCCAGATTGAAGTGAGCGGAATTAATATAACATATATTGCCAATCATTTTATAAGTATTGGTGTATTCATATTTTTCTTCCTGAACTTCATCACCGTTTTCGCTGTCCGACTCATATTTCAGATATTTGTCACTTGATTCCGAAAAATAGGCGTTCACCGCACTTTCAACCGCTTTTTCCTCATTTTCAAAAGTTATATTTTCTTTTCCGTCAAGGGCGTTTTCAATTCTTGTAACTGCTGAAAATTTTTCGCCGATTTTCAGAATATCTTTATTTTCAGCCTTACATACAAAATAACCCGCACCAAAACAGCAGACAAATCCCAGTATAGTAAGAACGTGTTTTGTATCGTTATCCAAAAAAATTCCTCCCATAAACAAAACCTCTCCCGAAAAGAGAGAGGTTTTAGATGTTGAATTAAATATCAGATTAATCCATAAGACCCTTTTCTTCAGCTACTGCTGTTGCAGCATCTTCTGCAGTGTCAGGAGCTGGATGGTCATCATCGTCCCAGTTCTTAGCTGTGTAGTATGTAGGCCATGTACCATAGTATTTACCGCTTCTTACAGCTGCAACAACACAAGCACCATCTTTGAAACCTACACAACTGTCTATACTATCAATATCACCAAAGAAAGGCTTGATAGCTTCTTTTATATCGTCTTCATCATTTACTTCGTCAGCATCAGTCTTAGAGAAAGAATGATAACCGTCAGCAATAATCTTATCTTCTTCATCAAGTTCTGTAGCGGCTGAGTTAGCTGCCTTTCCGAGAGTTGCAGCTTCTGAGTTAGCACCCTGAATCTTTGACTTCTTTACATATCCGAGCATTGAAGGAACGAGAATAGCAGCAAGAACACCGATGATAGCGATAACAACGATGAGTTCAATAAGAGTAAAACCCTTTTTCTTAGTTGTTTTCATAAGAGAAAACCTCCTTAATAAATTTTTTGTGCCGAACCGTCACCGGCACTTAATGTATGGCAGGAATATACTATTTGTTTTAGTCTGTACTATGCGACAGTACAGT
>CAMWGS010000286.1 GCA_947173865.1 uncultured Ruminococcus sp. | reverse complement strand
TGCTGACAAACCGACCTGACTGCAATTCCGCAGGAACACACATAACTCAGTGCATCGGACTTTGTAAAAATCTCACATGTCAGCTGACAGATATTATCAAAAATTTCGGCTGACTCGTCCGTGTGCTTTCTGAAACAATACCGCATTACAGTATGGTTATCTTTCAGAAAACCAACTATTTCAGTAGAAAGAATACGTCCTTTTTCAGTGAGCGAAACAACCGAAATATTCATTTTCTGTACTCCGTTGTGAATGAAGCGTCATAGAGTTTTGAAAGTGAATAATCGTCGCCGAGAAAATCACCGACAGTTATCAGTGCTGTCTTTTTTATGTTGTTTTCACGTGCCGTTTCGGCAAGGGTTTTAACCGTACACCGCATAATTTTTTCGTCTTTCCAGCTTGCCTTATAGATTATCGCCGCAGGAGTGTCCCCACTGTAACCGCCCGAAACAAGTCTTTCAGAAAGTTCTTCAAGCATACCCGTGCTGAGAAAAATAACCATAGTCGCATGATGTGACGCAAGTTTTTCTATACTTTCACTTTCGGGTACAGGCGTACGTCCTGCCATTCGTGTTATAATTACGGTCTGTGACACTTCGGGAAGTGTGTACTCAGCTCTGAGAGCCGCAGCAGCTCCGCAAAAAGAGCTGACTCCTGCACATACTTCATATTTTATTCCAAGTTCTGAAAGTGCGTCCATCTGTTCACGGATTGCACCGTACAACGACGGGTCACCCGTGTGAAGTCTCACTGTGTTTTTATTATTTTTTTCAGCCTTTTCCATAACAGAAATAACTTCACCGAGCGTCATATATGCACTGTTATGTATTTCACAGTCAGGTTTTGCAAAATCCAGCAGTTCGGGATTTACAAGCGAACCCGCATAAATTATCACGTCCGCTTCTTCAATAAGCCGTTTTCCTCTCAGCGTTATCAGGTCAACCGCTCCACAGCCTGCTCCCACAAAATTTACCATTTTCATTCCTCCGAAATTGCCTTTATAAGTGTATCGGCATACTTTGTCTTTACGGTAATATTGTGCCGATACGAAAAAATTACCGCCGCCGTTTTTATTTCATTACCGACTTTTGTACTCAGATAATAATCAACACGTTCTGCAAGAACTTTCAACACTTTCTCCATTACTCCTGCCTGACGAAATATATCAAGTGCAGCGTCAACGGTTACACAGGACGGAATTTTTTTCAGTACATCAGTTCCAACGCCCGCAATTACTCCGCACATAATAAGTACATCCATTCTGCCATCGGCGTTTGCGGAATGTGTATTCATTATACCTGCACCAAGTTTAACCATTTTACCTATATGACCTATAATCAGTATACTTTCAAAACCTGTTTCAAGACCTATATCAATGGCATCACCTATGAAATTACTGCACTTTATACTTCTTTCCAGTGAAAAGGGCATTTCCGTCTGTACAAAACTGTCACTGTAGTTTCCGAGAGTAAGAAGCATATTCACATCACCCTCTAAACGTCTGACATTTGCTTCCGTGCGGATTGTTTCAATAAGTGCGTTACTGCTCATGGGTTCGACTATTCCTGTAGTTCCTATAATCGAAATACCTCCCTTTATTCCCATTCTTGAATTATACGTCTTTTCAGCAATTGTTTCACCGTCAGGCACAGAAATAACAACTCTGAATCCGCCTGAATACTCATAAAGTTCTGCTATTTCCTCAAGTACACACCTAATCATTTTTCGGGGAACGGAATTTATTGCCCACTCACCTACAGGCTGGTCAAGTCCCTCTTTTGTAACTTTTCCGATTCCCTCACCGCCTGAAATTTCAACACCTTTTTCCGTCAGTGAAACTTCCGCAAATACTTTTATTCCGTTTGTAATATCAGGGTCGTCACCGCTGTCCTTCACTACACAACACGAAACTTTGTTACTGCTGATTTTATGTCCGTTTATTTCAAGATTAAGCTTTATTCCTTTTGGTGTAATAATTTCGGCACTGTCAACAATTTTTCCGGTCAGAAGCATTTCTGCGGCAGCCTTTGAAGCTCCTGCCACACATGAACCGGTAGTATACCCGCACCTGAGTTTCTGCTTTCCCTTGTATATGTATTCTTCAAACATTTTAACTTTTCACCACAAATACAGTAAAATATCCGCAATTACTTATTTCGTCAATATTATTATAAATATGTTCGTCCGAAAGACCACAGTTTTCGACCGCATAAGTCCTTTCCGCAAGTCCCTTTTCACGCAAAATTTCTGTCAGTTGATTTGTATTTTTACCACACTTCATTATTACATAAGTTCCGTGTGAAAAACGGTTGTTTCTGATGTTTTCCGCATTATACGGTATAATGTGAAGCTGTTCGCTTTCTTTCACAAGAGGTTTGCCGACAAGTGCTGACACAGCACAGAAACTTGTAACACCTGCACACAATTCGGTTTCAAAACCCTTTGTCTCAACACGCTCCGCAATATAGCTGAACGTCGAATATATTGAAATATCGCCTATATTAAGCAGTGCGACATCATTTTCCTTAAGTTCACAGCAGATAATTTTAGAAATTCTTTCATAGTTTTCCGCAAGAATTTTTTTGTCACGTACCATCGGAAAATCAATATATATTATTTTTTTGTCCGACAAGTCAACGGCTTTTTCTGCAACAGACAACGCAAGATTATTTTCACCCTTTGTTCTCGGAACAGCTATAACATGACACCTGTCAATTATTTTCATAGCCTTTAAAGTTATGAGTTCAGGGTCTCCTGAACCAACACTGACACCGTACAATTTTTTCGTCATTATTTCATTCCTCTCAGACTTTCAGAAAATTTTATTAACTGCTCCATGTTCAGGGATTCAATTCTTACGGTTTCGGAAAGTCCATTTTCACTCAGAGCCGTGTAAACCTGCTCCTACTGATTCCCATCTGTGAAGAAAGTGCGTTTGCAACTGTTTTTCTTCTCTGAGAAAAACCTGCTTTCACCACACTGAAAAAGAACTTTTA
>CAMWGS010000285.1 GCA_947173865.1 uncultured Ruminococcus sp. | reverse complement strand
TGCCTAGTCTCGTGGGCTCGGGATGTGTATAAGTGACAGGTGTTGTTCTTGCTCTGACGGTCATTTTGTTTTCGGTCGGAATACCGTTTATAATTCTTATTGGTTGCTATAAATTAAATACGTGGCTCGGAGTTATTGCGGAGGGGATAATGTGTTATTACATGATTGCTCCGAAGTGTCTGAAAACTGAAAGTATGAAAGTTTACAGTGCAGTAAAAGAGGGCGATACGGAAAAGGCACGTTATGTGGTTTCAATGATAGTCGGACGTGATACAGACGTAATTGACGAAAAAGGAATTATAAAAGCAGCAGTTGAAACAGTCGCTGAAAATACTTCCGACGGTGTGACAGCACCTATAATGTATATGTCACTGTTCGGTGCTGTCGGCGGATTTTTCTATAAATCGGTCAATACAATGGATTCGATGATTGGATATAAAAATGAAAAATATGCCGATATAGGACGTTTTTCCGCTAAACTGGACGACGTTCTGAATTTTCTGCCATCAAGAATTACGGCAGTTGTCATGATTTTTTCGTCTTACATACTGGGGTTCAACGGAAAGAATGCGTATAAAATATGGAAGCGTGACAGACGTAATCACGCAAGTCCGAATTCCGCACAGACTGAATCTGTTTGTGCAGGTTCACTTGACATACAGCTTGCAGGTGATGCTTATTATTTCGGTGAACTTCATAAAAAGCAGTTCATAGGCGACGATGTTCGACCGATTGAAAATGAAGATATACGGCGTGTAAACAGACTTATGTATATGTCGTCAGTGGTTGTGCTTATATTCGGCATAATTTTCAGAATAACGGTTTTCGGAGGGATATTGAAATGACGGACAAACACGGAGGAAACGTATATAAATACAAGAATTATCTTGATTTTTCGGCAAATATAAATCCTCTCGGAATGCCTGAGAGTGTGAGAAATTCTGTTATTGAATCGGCTGATTTATGTGATATATATCCTGACCCTTTTTGTACTGAACTTGTCGGAAAAATTTCAGACAATGAAAAAATAAAACCGTCCCGTATAGTGTGCGGTAACGGTGCGGACGACCTTATATATAGAATAGTTTCGGCTCTTAAACCTGAAAATGCTGTTATCTGTTCACCGTCTTTTACGGAGTATGGGAAGGCACTCAAAGAAAACAATTGCAGAATCACGGAGTATATTCTGTCTGAAAAAGACAATTTTGATATTACGTCGGATTTTATTAATTATCTTAATCATGATACGGACATTGTCTTTCTTTGCAGTCCGAATAATCCGACGGGAAAAACAGTAAACATTGATTTGCTTAGAAATATTGCTGAAAAATGTCTTGAAAATGATATTGTTCTTATATGTGATGAGTGTTTTATGGACTTTGTATGTGACGGAAAAAATAAAAGTTCACGTAATTTTCTGAACAGAAAAATAATTATACTGAAAGCGTTCACGAAAATATATGCTATGGCAGGTCTGCGACTTGGTTATGCTGTTTTCGGGAGTGACGAACTTGCTGAAAAAGTACGCAGTAACGGTCAGTACTGGAGTGTTTCAGTATCTGCACAATGTGGCGGAATAGCTGCACTTGACGAAAAAGACTATTTATTGACTACAGTTGAATTTGTCAGAAAGGAACGTGAATTTTTAACAACGGAATTATCAGACATGAAACTGAAAGTGTTTGAATCAGAAGCGAATTTTATTTTTTTCAGGAGCAGTTTACCGCTTGACATACTTCTTGAAAAGGAAAAAATTCTTATAAGAAACTGTAACAATTACAGTGGTCTTGGAAACGGATTTTTCAGGGTTGCTGTGAAAACACATGAGGAAAATATTATTTTTGTTTCAGCTTTGAGGAGGGTTCTGAATGGCTAAATCTATAATGATTCAGGGGACAATGTCTAACGTCGGAAAAAGTTTTTTTACGGCTGCACTTTGCAGGATATTCAGGCAGGACGGCTATTCATGTGTTCCGTTCAAGTCACAGAATATGGCTCTAAATTCGTACATTACTAAGGACGGCAGTGAGATTGGCAGGGCTCAGGCAATGCAGGCAGAATCGGCAGGCGTTGAACCGTCACCGCTTATGAACCCGATTCTGCTCAAACCTACAACTGATGTCGGTTCGCAGATAATAGTGAACGGCAGACCTGTCGGAAATATGAGTGCAAGGGAATATTTCAGAAGAAAGAAAGAGTTTATACCCGATATTATGAAAGCTTACAGTGAACTTTCCGCACAGAATGACATAATAGTTATAGAGGGGGCAGGCAGTCCGGTTGAACTGAATCTTAAAAACGATGATATTGTAAATATGGGTATGGCAAAACTTGCGAAGTCTCCAGTGTTGCTTGTCGGTGATATAGACAGGGGCGGCATTTTTGCACAGCTTATCGGCACTCTTAATCTGCTTGAACCTGACGAGCGTGATTTGGTGAAAGGTCTTGTTGTGAACAAGTTCAGGGGGGATAAGACCTTGTTTAACAGCGGTGCAAACATTCTGCGTCAGCGTGGAAATAAGACCGTACTCGGCGTAGTTCCGTACGTCCACTGTGATATTGAGGACGAAGACAGTCTTTCAGATAAGCTTGAAAATAGAAGTGACGGAATTATTGACATTGCTGTTATACGGCTTCCGAGAATAGCAAATTTCACTGATTTTGACGTTTTTTCACAGTATGATTGTGTAAGCGTCCGTTATGTGAAAAAGTATACAGAGCTTGAAAATGCCGATATGATAATAATTCCCGGAACTAAAAGCACTATTTCCGATATGAAGTGGCTGAGGGAAAGCGGTATTGAAACAATGATAAAAAAGCGTGTAAATAATGGTGTTCCTGTTTTTGCAATATGCGGAGGATATCAGATGCTCGGCAGAAAGATTTCAGACCCTCTTGAAACCGAAACCGGCGGAAGTATTGACGGAATGAATTTGCTTGAATGTGAAACGACTTTTGTCGGTGAAAAGAATCAGTTTCAGACAAGCGGAAAGTTTCTTG
>CAMWGS010000284.1 GCA_947173865.1 uncultured Ruminococcus sp. | reverse complement strand
TTGCATTATCATCTTTATACTCAAATCTTCTAAGAATCAACCTATCTGTTGTAATTGTGTTTGTTCCATTATGAATAAGCATTTTTTATCCTCCATAAAGTTCCAATTTATTTTACTAATATTATACATCAAAAAAACTGTAATGTCAACAGAAACGCCATAATATTTAGGACTTATAATCAAAAATACTATGGCTAAAAATTTCTATATGAGTATAGGTTCTATGACTACGGTCTTTTTTGTTTATATTTTTATCATAAGTGCGACCGCATGAACTGCTATTCCGAGTTTTTCACCCGTAAAACCAAGCTTTTCCTCTGTCGTTGCCTTTACGCTTATCTGTGAAACGTCACATTCACATACTTTTGCAATATTCTCACGCATGGAAATTATGTACGGAGCAAGTTTAGGAGACTGTGCTATAACTGTAGCATCTATATTTCCGACGGTGTAGCCGTTTTCTTTGACTATCCGACAAACTTCATACATTAACATCATACTGTCAGCACCTTTGAATTTTTCGTCTGTGTCGGGAAAAAGATGTCCTATATCATTCAATGCCAATGCACCAAGCATAGCGTCCATTACTGCGTGTGCAAGGACATCTGCATCTGAATGACCAAGCAGACCTTTTTCGTGCGGAATATCGACACCGCCTAAAATAAGTTTTCTGTCCACGACAAGCCTGTGAACATCGTAACCGTGACCAATTCTGAACATTTTCAAAAACTCCTTGTTAAATATTTTGTTGTTTAAGCATGACTTCTGCAATAGCAATATCTTCGGGGGTTGTTATTTTAATATTGGTGTAATCGCCTGTTGTCATGCAGACTTTTCCGCCGATAGCCTCGACAAGTTGACAGTCATCGGTAAAATCGAGATTGTGTTCAAGAGCGAAGTCGATTCCCTCGAAATAGAGTTTTCTTTTGAAAACCTGCGGAGTCTGTGTGATGTAAAGAAATTTGCGTGGCGGAGTATCGGTAATAAGACCGTCTTCAACCATTTTAATCGTGTCTTTTACAGGTACACCCAAAGTTGCACCGCCAAAAACAGAAGCGTCTTTTATGGCTTTTTCTATGTGTTCGGATTTTACGAGAGGTCTCGCACCGTCATGAACGGCGATAAGTTCGGTGTCTTTTGAAATACACTTCACTCCGTTTATGACACTTTCCTGACGTGTTGAACCGCCTGTGGTACACTGTTTAAGTTTTGTTATACCTGCTTTTTCGGCTTCTTTCTGTATCGACGGAATATCGCACTCACGGGCAACTATTATTATTTCTTTTATACTTTCACACTTTTCAAACGCCTGCATTGTAACACCTATAACAAGACGTTCACCGAGTGGCATCAGAATTTTATTGACACCGCCCATTCTTGTGGAGTTGCCTGCACATACTATTATAACTGATGTATTCATTTATTCTCCTCCGAAATTAATATATAATTATTATAATATAATCAAAGTACCGTGTCAATATAAATAGAAGCATTCGTGAAAAAATGTGAAAAGAAATATATTCTTTTTATCACATTTATTCACGTTATTATCAGTAAAGTGAAAAAATATACACATAATATTCTTCATAATAATATCTTAAAAGCAAACTTATTTCACATAGGGCAGATATAATATAATCACAATAAAACATAAGAAACGAAAAGGAAAGTGATTTTATCATGAATGAATATAATAATATAAATCTCGACGACAATTCCCCGAAGCCCAGAAAACACATATTCCGTAAAGCTGCTGCTTTTCTCATGGCTATGGTGATTGTTTCAGGTGGTTCAATAGCTGTTTACCGTCAGGTTGCAGATAATACATACAGCGGAAATTCATCTGTTTCTGATGATGATACGGACAACAAAAAGAAATCGTCGTCAGCTCTTTCGGCTAAAAATGTAAGCCTTATTGAAACCGCTGATTCTGACAGTACAGTACTTACTACAGAAGAAATTGTGCAGAAACTTCTTCCGTCGGTAGTGGGAATAGAATCACAGTTCACAATTACATCAACGAACAACGGTTATTATTACGGCTTCGGAAATATGCCTTCAACTTCCGGTGCAACGGGAACAGGTACGGGTGTTGTTATAACAGAGGACGGATATATTGTAACAAACGCTCATGTTATATATGACAGTGAATACGGTGCAGGACTTGCAGACAGTATTAAAGTACATATGAACGATGATTCAAGCTATGATGCGGAAGTGGTCGGATATGATACGGACTGTGACCTTGCTGTTCTCAAAATAAAGGCAGACGGTCTTACGGCTGCCGAATTCGGTGACAGTGATAATCTTCTTTTAGGTGAATCGGTTATAGCAATCGGTAACCCTCTCGGCTTCGACCTTATGAACACAGTTACAAGCGGTATTGTATCGGGTCTGAACAGAAATATTACCATAAACGACAAGGCAATGAATCTCATTCAGACTGACACCGCTATAAATGAAGGTAATTCGGGAGGACCTCTTATCAATAAGAAAGGTCAGGTTGTCGGCATTAATTCTTCAAAGATGTCATCAAGTTACGGTTCGGCAAGTATAGAGGGCATAGGCTTTGCGATTCCTTCAAATGAAGTTTCTCAGATTGTTGACGACTTAATGGAATACGGATATGTTACAGGCAAGCCACAGCTTGGAATAAGCTGTCAGAACGTAACAGACACAATTTCACAGATGTATAATATGCCTGTCGGTGTTTATGTTACTGATGTATCAAGGAACAGTGCCGCAGACAAGGCAGGTTTACAGTCAGGTGATATAATAGTTGCCGTTGGCGACAAGGAAGTTTCTACTTCGGAAGAACTCAATGCAGAAAAAAATAAACATTCCGCAGGTGATACAATTGAAATCACTTATATCAGAAGCGGAAAGGAAAAAACTACGGAAGTAGTTCTTGACGAAGTAAAACAGGACAATTGATTAATTAATTATTTCTCCTATATTAGAAAGACCGTTAGTAAAAAATAACGGTCTTTCTTTTTTGGAAAAGAATATCATTT
>CAMWGS010000283.1 GCA_947173865.1 uncultured Ruminococcus sp. | reverse complement strand
GTATGATATTATGAATGAAAATTTGATTTACGAAATACTTGCAGTTGTTGAGGAAATACCCAAAGGCAAAGTCGCCACATATGGTCAGATTGCAAGGCTTATCGGAAGGGACAGAAATTCAAGACTTGTCGGGAAAGTCCTGAGTATGTCTGAATACTATGGTAGCTATCCCTGTCACCGTGTGGTAAACCATGCAGGACGACCTGCTCTCCACTGGACGGAACAGACAGAACTTCTCAAAGACGAGGGAGTAATTTTCAAAAGCAATGGAAACGTTGACCTTAAACTCTGTCAATGGGACTTTTGATACTTAATATTATAAAATTTTGCAGTAGTTAACCTTAGTTAACAGAAATCATATGAAAATAACTTCATGCCCATAAACTCAAAACTCTGTAAGGGTACGGTAAGGGTATGAAGTGCTACTTTCAGCTATACAGATAAAAAAATGTCCCCGCAAACGACGTGTTTACGGGGTTTTCTGGTTGCGGCGGCTGGATTTGAACCAACGACCTTCGGGTTATGAGAATCAAAAAATATGTGTTATCTTGTATTAAATTAACTGAATATCTCCAGAAATCGGCATTTTCTTTCACAGAAAATACCATTATTTTCATTATTTTCAAGGTGATTTCATTCCCGTAAGGGTATGGATAAGGGTATGAAACTATCTTTTTATTTTACATCTTTTTCCTTCAAAAGCAATGCCATATCTAAGGATTTTTTTATATCCTTCATTTACAAGACCCACTTCATATTGTCTGTCCTCAATCTGCTTTAAAGCTACATCACACATACTGTCAGGAGTTTCACCTTTGCCAACTGATTTTATTTCAAGTATGACTGCTATATCTCTTGTAAGAACATTTTTAATTACAATGTCACTGCGACCAGTACCGCTTTCACGGTTGGATTCAACAAGATACTCGTCAGAATATTCAAGCAGTCCGACAAGAAAACCGTGATAGAAATTTTCATAACCATCATGGTAGCTTATACTTTTCAGTAACCACCTGTTTACTTCAAGCTCAAACGTTTCAGAATCACCATCAAGAACTGCATTGAGTAATATACTCTTATCTGCAATTCTTATTGACTCGTCAAACCACTGTCTGAATGTGTTTTCATAGGTAGTAATAATTTCTGTGTTGGGAATTACCGCAGTAAAATAATTCTGTATTCCCTTCTGATATATATTCGTAGGTTTCAGATAACCCGTATGGAGCAGGAAACTCCAGATATATTCAGATTTTACATTCATATTAGTATATGTGATGTCATCATATAATGGTTTATCAATATTTTTGCCTGTTATCAGCTTTTCAATATCATCACGTATTCTTCTATCGCTTTTGGTAATAAGTTCATGAATAATATTGTTTGAACTTGTATTAACCCAATATGTCTGCGGAATATGATTCTTGTTATTTAAAGCAAACTGGATGTATTTCAATACACTCCAGGGGTTATATATTTCAGTTTCTCCAAACAAATAACCATCATACCATTGTTTTATTTCCTCAAAACAATCAGATAAATTATAATATTCCAAAACCTCTTTTACTTCATTTTCAGTAAATCCAAAATACTGTGCAAACGAATTATCTGTAACTGAATAGACAGACAGATTATTAAGACCTGTAAAAATACTCTCTTTTGAAATACGCAGACAGCCTGTCAGAACGCCAAATTCAAGGGAATCATTGGTTTTAAGCACACTCTCAAAAACTGAACGTATCAGATTTATCATTTCGTCGTAGAATCCATTAAAATAAGCGTTTTCCAATGGAACATCGTACTCGTCTATAAGAACTATTACTTTTTGTTCATACACTTCATACAAACAGTTTGACAGAAAATTAAGTGATGTATTATACATTGAATAATCTCCACGGCGATTGCAGATATTCAAAAAATCTTCCTTATCAGAATCAAAAATTTTATCTGATTCAGTTACCTCTCTGTGTTTGCGAAATTCGTTTGAAATTATCTTTTTAAATTCAGCTAATGCCAACTCAAAACTGGGTTGCTTCATACTTTTCAAAGAAATACTTATAACAGGATACAGTCCCATATATTTATAGTATTTCTCCCCTGCTCCTGATATTGCAAGTCCGTCAAAAAGATATGAATTATCCTCTTCCGTTTTCTCAAAAAATCTTCTAAGAATACTCATATTAAGTGTCTTTCCGAATCTTCTCGGACGGGTAAAAAGAGTAATTTTTGAACCGTTATCAAGAACATCTTTAATCAATAAAGTTTTATCTACGAAATAGTAATCCTTATCAATTATTTCTTTAAAATCTTCAATTCCTATCGGAATAGACTTAAGCTCGTTCATGCCATCACCTCACAGCTTATATTAAATATATTATACCATATTTCTGAGGACTTTACAAGCTAATTACAATATTTAATTTGAATATAGATAGAGCATTCACACTGTTGCCTCAACGATAATTTTGTCACCATACTGAACGGATTTTACACCAACTTTTTTATCTTTCAGAAAACTAAATGTAACAAGATAACCTTTATTCTGATGATAAATATCAAGATAATCCGCAAGCTGCTGTCCGCCATTAGAATTATATTTATCACAATGCCATATTTTCAATTCAATGATATAACGCTGACCAAGATAATCTACTATAATATCAGTACGTCTATGGTCACGTGTCTGAGCTTCGATGTAATAATTGCCTACTCCATTTATAATCGGACGTAAATAAAGCAAAAAATACTTTCTGCCATCATCTTCAATAAACTTGTCAGGATTATTGTCATATATGTCATTAAAATGTATCGCAAAACGTTTCAATATGAGTTCCATATCAAGCTGACCATTTTTTATAAATTCAGGCTTGTCACAATAACCCGCTTTAAAAATAGGAGTATTTTTCATTTCATCAGATGTCAGCAATAAATTATACAGACGTGTTTCAAAGATTCTGTTTGATATAACGAGTTCATTATTCTGAACTTTGACAAATCCATATCTCATAAGACTTTTTACTGATTCATTATCAGGACTGTATGGC
>CAMWGS010000282.1 GCA_947173865.1 uncultured Ruminococcus sp. | reverse complement strand
TGTCACTACTGTAGTCAGCAGTTTGGACTATGCTAATATTGTACCAAAGGAGTGTATTATTATGAAGATAATGCATTTATCAGATTTACATATTGGTCTCAAGCTGATTAACCACAGTATGATTAAAGACCAGCAGTTTATTTTGAAACAGATTACGGAAATTGCCGAAAAACAGAAACCCGACGCAATTGTTATTGCGGGAGATGTTTATGATAAGTCACTGCCGTCAGCGGAAGCGGTAAAAGTTTTTGACGACTTTATCTCTGCTCTTTCTGTTACTGTTCCCGATACTGAAATAATGGTAATCAGCGGAAATCACGACAGTTCACAGCGTGTTGACGTTTTCCGTAATATTTTATCAAAACATAAGATTCATATGATTGGAAATCCGCCTGTTTATCCTAACGAATATATTGAAAGGGTTATTTTACGTGATGATTTCGGAAATGTAAATTTCTTTCTTCTTCCGTTTATAAAGCCGTCAACGGTGAGGCTTATTACGGGTACTGACGAAAACGGCAATAATCTTTCGTATAATGAGGCTGTACACAGAATAATTGAGAGGGAAAATATTGATATTACGGAAAGAAATGTGCTTGTAAGCCACCAGTTTTATCTTAAATGCGGTACTTCTCCAAAGGAAGTCGAAAGAATGGATTCCGAGACGGTAACTGTCGGAAATATAGACCATGTCTATTCGGACATTCTTGAAAAATTTGACTATGCGGCACTCGGTCATATTCATAAGCCGTCAGATGTTGGAAGTGAATTTTATCGTTACTGCGGTACGCCTATAGCGTGTTCCATAAGCGAGGCAGGACAGCAGAAAGGTGTTATAATAGCAGAGCTTACCGAAAAAGGAAACGTTGAAATTTCTGTTGTTCCGCTGAAACCGCTTCATGAAGTACGTGTTATAAAAGGGGCGTTCAGTGAAATCATGGAGCAGGGTTGTGACGATTATGTAACTGCGGTTGTGACAGAAAAAGCGGACGTTGTAAAGAAAAATATCAAAAATGAACTGAAAAGCAGATTTCCGAATCTTCTGGAGGTCAGAATGGATAATGTAACAAAACCTGATTACAGGGTAAAGTATTCGGCGGATAAGGAATTGGATATATTTGAACTTTGTAAATCTTTTCTGAATGATACCGACGAATCTGAACGAGAAATTCTTAGTGATATTATAAATACTGTAAAAGAGGAGGCAGAAATATGAAACCTTTGAAATTGACTATGCAGGCTTTTGGCTCTTACGGAGCTAAAACGGTTATTGACTTTACAAAACCGAGTCAGAATCTTTTTCTTGTGACGGGTGATACAGGTGCGGGAAAATCAACTGTTTTTGACGCAATTGTTTTTGCACTGTACGGCGAGGCAAGTTCCATGAAAAACAAGAAGAACGGAGTTGCATTACAGAGTCAGTTGGTGAATTATGATACACGGCCGTTTGTTGAGCTTGTTTTTTCGGAAATAACAGGAGAAAAAACAGAAGTATATAAAATTCGTCGGGAACCGATACATATGGAGTTTAAGGACACTCATTCCAAAGAAATCAAGCAGAAAGGTGCAAGCGTAACTATTACATATGAGGACGGAACACAGATTACTCAGAAAGATGCTAATCAAAAAATTGAAGAAATTATGGGTCTTTCAAAAAATCAGTTTATGCAGGTGGCTATGATTGCACAGGGTGAGTTTATGGAGATGCTCCATACCAAATCAGATGACAGGAAGAAAATTATGCGTAAACTGTTCAACACGGAGATTTATGTAAAAATTGTAGAAGAACTGAAAAACAGGTGCAGGGAAAAGGAAAGGAAACTTAATCAGATTTGTACTGTATGCAGTACGGAAGCAGGGCATATTATTATTCCCGAGGATTATAAATACGCAAGCGTAGTCAAATCTTTAAAAGAAAAAATAGTTTCTTCCGAAAAACCTGCAATTGCGGATATGAAAGACTTTATGCAAGAACTTAAAGTATTTCACAGTATTATAAAAAAAGAAACGGATAAGGCTCAGACTGTTTACGACAATGCGGGAAAAGTACGTGATTCAGCCCGTGACGCTTTAAAAAACGCACACAATCTTATAAATTTATTTGAACAGCTTGAAAAAGCTGAAAAGGAAATTGCCGAATGTAAAAAAGCTGAACCTGAAATGAAAGAAGCTGAAACTTTAATAAAAAAGATAAATTCCGCCTATGAAATAAATGCGGTTTATCAGAGGTATGCGGACGCTGAAAACACCGTTTCAGATACCCAAAAAAAGCTTAAGGAACAGCAGGACGTATTTCCCGAACTTGAAAGAATATACAATAATTCAGTAGTTGAAGAAGCAGAGGCACGCAGTCAGAAAGATGAAGCCTTGCAGATGTTTGCACAGATATCGGAACGTGTCAATAAAACTCTTGATATTCTTAAAAAAACAGAACAGGCTGAAAAAGATATATCACATAAAAAAGATGATTTGAAAAAGGCTGAAATTCATTTGTTGTCTTTGCAAAAAAAATTATCTGCACTGGAATCAAAAGAAAAAGAATGTAGAAAGACGGCTGACGAATTGTCAGATGCAGAACAGCAGTTGACTTTATGGAAATTGAAAAATGAGGAGACTGAAAGAATTTCGGAAGATATTAGGTCGACATTGAAGTCTGAGAAAGATTTGGTTTTACAGAAGAAAAAAGCAGAAAAGGCACAGCTTGATTATATTAAGGTACGTCAGGAGTATATTGAAAAAAATGCGGAATATATAACTAAACAGACCGCTTTTCTTGATGCACAGGCAGGTTTTATTGCAAAAGAAAAATTAAAGTCCGGTGAACCTTGTCCCGTCTGCGGTTCTCTTGAACACCCGAACCCGTGCAGACTTTCTGATATACATCAGAATCTTACACGTGAAATTATTGATTTGCTTGCGGAAGAAGTCGCAGAACTTCAGAAAATTCAGCAGAATAAATCAAGTAAAGCGAGGTCTGCTTCCGAAATTTTAAGCGAACGTGAAAATAATTTCAGTGAAATTATTGAAAAACTCCGTATACGTA
>CAMWGS010000281.1 GCA_947173865.1 uncultured Ruminococcus sp. | reverse complement strand
GTATATATGCGGACAGCTATGGAAGACATCAGAAATGCTATGATGTCACCCGTGACGGCTTTTCACTCTTGGTTATGGGATTCACCGGCAAGAAGGCTCTTGAATGGAAACTGAAGTACATCGAGGCATTCAACCTCATGGAACAGAAACTCATGGACAGGAACGTCAATCTGGAAGAGATTATCTCAAAGACGGTTGCGGTTGCAGTAAGCGAGACAATCAAGGCTTTAGTTCCTTTGATTAACTGTCCTGCTCCGTTTGTAACCGCAACGTCAGATAACGAACCGCCGAAACGTATCAGGAAAAAGTACAGATACACAACGCCCAGCAAGATTGCAATGCTTGAACCCGAACTCAAACAGAAGGTGGACGAAATGATTATTTCGGGCGAATATTCCTGTCAGCAGATTGCAAACTTCATCATGAACAACAGCGACACTGAAATTTCACAGATGGCTGTCAACAGATACAAGCGTATCAACTTTATATAAAGAGGGGGCTTTTATGAAAGAAAAGAATGCAACTTCCAAGTATATAAAGGAGATTATGAAAGAGCGTGGTCTTAAGATAAAAGATGTAGCTGAAAAAATCGGCTACAGTCATGCAATGCTCAGCTATATGCTCAACGACGAGAGAACCATAAAAGACACGGATGTTCTTCGTGTTGCAACGGTTCTCGGTGTGACACCGAATAAACTGTTCGGTATAAGCTCGGACACCGAAATGCCGGTGGAAATCACAATCAGGGCAAAGTCTGAAAAAATTGCAGGTCTTTTAACAGAAATGCTTGAACTTAAGAACAGAAAGGGGTGATTTCATGACACTCGGGCAGAAGATAAAACACCGCCGTGAAGAACTCGGCTACACTCAGGTTGAGCTTGCAAGAAAAACACAGACTTCCCAGCCGTACATCTCACGCCTTGAAAAAGGTGATTTCAATCCGTCAACGCAGATGATTATAAGCATAGCGGTTACGCTTGATGTAAGCATTGATTATCTGCTCCTTGACGGCAGAAAAGCAGGATAAAAAAGGAGGTGAAGATATGGAGAACAAGAAAAAATTTATTGAGGAACTCGGTACAATTCTTATGATGTATTCAAGAGAAGAAGTTGAAAAACTGGAATATATTAGAGAAAACGAAACAGAACTCGTATGCATAACCTATATGAACGGATACAAGAAATATGTCAACATATGGGGAGATTCCTGCATTGCTGTAATGAGCGATGTCTACAAGGCAATGCATTGACTTTATCATTATTATACTGGGAGGTGAAAAAATGCCTGAATATGATGTTATGATGCACATCGGCAATTACTGGGCCACATACAGTGTAGATGCATGGAGCGTTGCTGATGCAAGGTGCAGAGCGGCAGAACGTGTTCTCAATGAGTGTGGCTTTGAAGAGTATGCCTCAATAGATTTTGTCAGACTCTATGAAGCAGGGGCTGACAAACCGCTGGCAGAATATGAAATCAGATAAAAGGCTTCTGAAGGGTTGAGCCATAAATCAGCCCTATCCCATTCAGCGAGAATACACAGCAGTCACCGACCAACGAGAACCGGAAACGGCAGCAGACGGCACGGGACGAGAGTGGCACAAGCTGAAAGAAACTTGAAAACAGAATCGAGGTGAAAAGTATGAATTTTTTATGTAAGGCACAGACATACCTGAACAGCGTGGCAACGACCATCAATTCTCTTTCCAACATAGCAATGAGCGACGAACTCAAAGACAACGTTGATGCACAGTACAAGATAATCAGAATGGCTATGGAATGGGAGCAGGCAACCGCTGAATTTATCACGGTTATGGAGCTTGATGCAGAACTTCCGAACGCCGTAAGAATCAGCAAGCAGAAGTTTGTGAACATCAATGAACGCTTGATTAAACACTCAGAAAAAATCCAGCTTCAGGGCTATCGTTTTGACGAACTGATTAGCACCCTGAAACTGGAGAACGAGACATTGAAGAAAGAAACACACTTCCTTTAATGTATGTTTTAAGTGTATCACGAAAACGTGAAAATGTCAATACCTAAGAAGAAATTTTTGTCGGAGTTATCCTACTCCGGCAGAAAGGAGAGAAAATTGGACTATCTGACAGTAAAAGAAACAGCAGAACTTAAAGGCTGTTCGACGCAAATTTTGCAAAGACAAATCAAGGACGGAAAAATTTGTGCAGAAAAACAGCTACACCCACAGAATAAACAACCCTGCTATATGATACCTGTATCAGCACTTCCGGAAGAACTGCAAGCCAGATACTATAAGCAGAAAAGAAGCGAAACAGGCGTACTCCCTGAAAAATCCGACAACAAAAACGACGAAAAAGCACCTTTTAAATACCGCTCCAAAGGCATTAAAAAGGCTTTTGAAGAATTTACGGAGGCAGAACGTACAGAAATAAAATTCTGGGCAGACCTGCTCACACAGTGGAAGTCAGAACGTTCTGAACGTAAGGACAAGACCGAATTTGACAAACTGTTTGTCGCACATCAGAAATATCTCAATCCGGAACTGGAAATCAGCACTGACATTCTATACAGAAAATATTCAGCCTACAAAAACGAATGTTATTCAGACCTTGCGGACGGTAGAGGCGGTTGGAACAGAGGTAAAAGCAAACTCGATGACGACAATGTTATATGGCAGAATTTTCTGAACATCTACCTTGAACAGAGTGAACCGAAAATCAGCAAATGCTACCGCATGGTGTGTGCATTCGTCGCTGAGGAATCCTCCGAGCTTATAGGAGAAATTCCGTCGGAGGCTTGTTTCAGACGGAAAATCAAGACACTGCCGTTTGCCGTTCTTGAATACTCGCATAAGGGAGAAAAGGCACTGCATGACCGCTGTATTCCGTATGCAAACCGTCAGAAAAGAAACATCTACGCCAACGACGGATGGGTCATGGACAACTACACCTTTGACGTTATAGTAAAGCAGAACGATAATTCGGAAAAAACAAGAAGACTGTATATCACAACTGTTCTTGATGTAAAATCAAACGTTCTTGTCGGCTGGAACATAACTGAAAGTCCCG
>CAMWGS010000280.1 GCA_947173865.1 uncultured Ruminococcus sp. | reverse complement strand
CAGGTGGTTCTGTGTAGATAGGTTCAGTTTCAGGCGGTTCAGTAACGGGTGGTTCAGTTCTTTCGGTAGTGGTTTCTGTTTCCGTCTTTTCGGTAGTGGTTTCTGTTGTTGCAGGTTCACCGAGAGTTACATACTTTGCAGATACAAATCCCTCTTTGTTTCTGTAGCGGACGTAGTACCATTCTTTTGAAGCCTTGTTCGGATTATTGTCGTCCATATAAACCTCACATACGTCTATAATCTCACCTTTCGGGATTTCAGTCAGAATGTCAGCACTCATATCGGGACCCTGACGGAGTGAAAGGGGGTCTTTGTTTGTAGTTACATATGCTTTTTCCGGTGTACCTGTCTTACCGAATTTACGTGCGTCACTTAGATTAATCCAGCCGTCACCGGAAAGGAGCTTACCCCATTTTCCGCTGTCGTTGGTTTCAACAATCGTATATACTTCTCTGTCCCTTATGTGTGTGTTTATTTTGGAACTGTATTTGGAGTCTTTATATACGGGAAGATTATAGTTGTTTACCTCCAGTTTATAGGATTCAAATTTAGCAGGAGCTTTTCCCAGTGTTACATATCTTTTATCAATAAATCCGTCTGTGTCTTTATAGCGGACATAATACCAGCCGTCCACATCAATATAATATACATAAACGGTTTCACCTCTCGGAATATACCCCTGAGCCTTTGAATCTGTGAGAGGAGCGTAACGAATTGTGAGAGGGTCTTTTTCCGTTGAGATATAGGCTTTTTCCCTGCCGTAAGTACTGCCGAAATTATCAGCATCGTCAAGATTTATCCAGCCTGCTCCCGACTTGAGTTTTCCCCAGTGTCCCGAGCGTTCGGTGATAGTATATGTTCCTCTGTCGTTTATGTAATCATGAGCAGGATTTTCATAACTTGCGTTCTTGTATATCGGAAGATGATAATTATTTATTTTTACATAATAAACGGGTGTTGAAGATACTTTTGTATTTTTATTTTTCATGAATTCGGAAAGATTACATTCGGAAATCTCACTCCAGCCACTGTATATCTTTCCGTCGTCCTTGTTTTTGTAGGCTCTTACTCTTACCTGTATATTTATCGGTACTGACGCACCTGTTTCAAAATAAGTATCTGGGGTGAATATAGTACGCTTATACGGTTCTGCATCTGTATTGTTTTCTGTTTCGGTGTTCTCTATTTCATAGCCGTCAGCGTTTTCAACAGCGTTCCACGTTACATATACCATAACGCCGTTTTCCTGCTTGTCAGGGGATTCCTGAAATTTGCTTACATCAGGTACGGAAAGTTCTCTGATATCTTCTTCTGTTTCGTCATCTTCATTTTCACTGTCTGTTTCATCATCTGTATCGTCTTCAACATCGGCAATTAACATATTATCGTTATCTTTTTTATCTCCGCCTTTTTCATTGTTGCTGTCCATCATTGAACGCATTACCGCAGACATTGAGATAATTATAACCGCAAACAGAATTATTACGGCAATAAGAATTATATACATTCCTATAGGTGTTTTCTTTTTTATCTGCTGATAGCCTTCAGTGTAGTTAACAGGACTGTTCTGAAAATTATTCGGTTGCTGATAACCACCCGCATAGCTTGTCTGATTCTGTCCGTATTTTTGGTAATTACTGCCGTTGATGTTAGTATTCTGCCCGTATGGTTGATAATTATTATTGTTATCCAAAATAAACTCCCCCTATATAAACTTTACTTTTTTGTACATACAGAAACCACAAATTTTCCGTTTTTGAGTATATATTGTCTGAATTTATATCCCTCGACTGATGTTGTTATTTTATTTCCCTCAAAGGAAAATTCAACGGTGTTCAGTGGATATGATATACCGATTCCGATAGCTTTCACGTATGCTTCTTTAAGTGTCCAGAGACGGAAGAAAAGAAGGTCACGTTCACTTTCGGGAGCATTTTCTATCAGTTGTTTTTCATTGTCTGAAAATGCTCTTTTTACTACGTTGGGACGGTAAGGACGGACACCCTCACAGTCAACACCGCATTCCCTGTCTGTCATAAGGCATACTGCTATGCCGTTGGCATGGGATATATTATACATGATTTCAGGGTGTTCCGCAAGAGACGGTTTACCGTGTTCACCTCTTACTATGGGTGTCTGGTCGGTGATATAGTTGATTTTTCGGGTTTTAAGACATTCACGCAAAAGATTATGTGCATGGTTTCGATGTTTCTTTTTCGGAACTTCCATAATTGATATCAATAGCATATTAAACCTCCCGTTTTCCTGTTACACATTCATGAATAAGAGATTTTTTATATTCTTTAAGTTTCTTAATGATTGCCTGTTTTTTCTCAATGGCTGAATCTATCGCAGAGCATTTTTTATCAAGATAATCAGCTATTTCAAGTTGTTCTTCTAATGGTGGATTATGTAATATTGTGCGTCTTATATTTTCTATTCCTAAATTTCCCTGATTAGCTGTACCTGTTTCATATAAAAAAATTGAATCCAATATTCCGATGTCCTTTAAAAGATAATTATAGTATCTTGAACAGATATCTATTTTAGGAATCAAACAACCTACCCGTTAATTTAAATATAAATTTTTATTATTCACATCAGCATTCGTTAACAGATGAGTGAAAAAATAATCACGTTTACCTTTTGTACCTGTCATAGTAAAAAGAATTGTTCCAGATTTCAATTTATATTTTGAAGTTTCCATAGCTGTTAATTCACTTATATAAACAGGATTATTTTCCAAAACAATATGATAATTTTTAACGTTTCCAATTCGTATAACCTGATCATCACTTTCAGCTGTGTATAAATTACTATTATATGCAAATCCGCCTAAATAAGTAAAAATATTGCCAAGTTTTACAAAATTCCAGTGTTCAGGTACTGTTCCAATAAATTCATAACCGCTGTCTTTCATTTCTTTCATGATATCATCTCCTGAACCTTCATGTAGGTTATAATCTGAAAAATGTCTTTACAGGTTTTATTATATCATATACAGTAATAAAACGCAAGAAAACAGTGACATTTGTCATCTTGTAAAGATATATATT
>CAMWGS010000279.1 GCA_947173865.1 uncultured Ruminococcus sp. | reverse complement strand
AAGTAAAATAAAAAAAGCGTTTTCACTTGTTGCCGCTGCTGCAATGACCACTGTTTCAGTAGCATCAGTTATGTCGGTTTATGCTGAAAATGACACCAGTGCAAAAATAACACAATTCCCATATACAATAGAGGGCGAAGACTTAGAGGGGGCTACTCTCTGGACTTCAATCTATAATGACGAAATTCCAGGATATTCAGGTGAAGGCTTCACATATCTTACAGGCGGAGCATTAAGCTTTAATGTTACAGTTCCCGAAGATGGAATGTATCAGATTTCCGCAAAAGTTGCCCAGATTCTTGACAAAGAAGGAAACGGCAGACTGGAAACCATTGCTGTAAACGGTTCTGAATACAGTAAAAATGTTCCTTACCTGAATGAATGGACTGATTTTGATTTTGGTGTTGTACGTCTTAAAGCAGGCGAAAATACAATAGAATTCCTTAATAAATATGGCTATCTTGCTATTGATACAGTTACAGTTTCGGTTGCCGAGAAAAAGGACTACTCACTTGCAACAGACGAACTTTGTGACCCCGATGCCACCCCAGAAACAAAAGCACTTATGAAGTATCTCAAGAGTGTTTACGGTAAGCATACTATCGCAGGTCAGCAGGAAATCTATGGCGGAGGTCACAAAGACAATTACGAGTGGGAAAACGAATTTCTTGAAAAACTCACAGGAAAAGTTCCCGCTATCCGTGGTCTTGACTTCATGAACTATAATCCGCTTTATGGCTGGGATGACGGCTCTACAGAGCGTGGTATTGAATGGGTAAAGGAAAGAAACGGTATTCTTACTGCTTCATGGCATATAAATGTACCGATTGATTTTGATAACTATGAAATCGGTGATGAAGTAGACTGGAAAGAATGCAGCTATAAAAACTATCAGGCTTCAGGAAGTACTTTCAATACTGCCAAAGTACTTGAAGAAGATTCCAAAGAACGTGCATATTTTGAGCTTGCTATGGAAGACCTCGCCGAACAGCTTCTGAAACTTCAGGAAGCAAATGTACCGATTATTCTTCGTCCTCTCCATGAAGCACAGGGCAATGAAGGCAACTACGGCGACGGTACCGCATGGTTTTGGTGGGGCGACAGAGGTGCGGAAGTTTACAAGGAACTCTGGAAACTCCTTTACACAACCCTTACCGAAAAATATGAACTTCATAACATAATATGGGAATTCAACAGCTACGATTACTCAAACTCTCATACATGGTATCCCGGTGATGAATATGTTGACATAGTTGCATATGATAAATACAATGTAGAATATAACAGAGGCGACGGCAAGAGCAGTGGTCCTAACCTGCTTGCTATTTCAGGTAAGTTCGACTATCTCTTTAAACTTACAAACGGTAAGAAAATGGTGGCAATGGCTGAAAACGATACAGTTCCCGCTATGGACAATATGCTTATTGAAGACGCTAACTGGCTCTATTTCTGCCCGTGGTATGACGGCGGAGAAGACGGCGGCACTGCTTTCCTCGGCGAAGCTTATCAGGACCATGAAGAACTTACAAAAATGTATCAGAGTGAATACTGCATAACCCTTGACGAACTTCCTGAAAACCTTTATTCATTTACAGGTGACGTTGAACCTCCAAAGACTACTACAGGTTCGTCGGGCAGTACAACAACCACAACAACTACTACAGGCGGAATATCAGTTGATGTTAAATTTGGTGACGCAGACGAAAGCGGAAAAGTAAACATCAATGATGCTGTGCTTGTAATGCAGTCCATTGCAAATCCCGACAAATACAAACTTACCGAACAGGGCAGAATAAATTCAGATGTTGTTGACAACGGCGGTGGCATTACAAATGCAGATGCTCTTGCCATCCAGTATGTTGAATCAAAAACTATAAAGGATTCTGATTTACCAATAACATCAGAAGAACTTGACAAGTTAGACCAGTAATAATAAAAACGTTTAAATACAGCACTTCTGACATTACAATCAGAAGTGCTACGTTGTTATTATTAAAAAACAGCAATATTGAGGTGAAATGAAATTGAATACTTTATATGTTTCGGATTTGGATGGAACTTTGTTGAGAAGCAATGAAACCACGTCAGAATATACAAACAGAATAATAAACAGCTTTACCGAAAAAGGAATGATTTTTTCTTATGCTACAGCAAGGTCACTGATAACTGCCAAAAAAGTCACCGACGGACTGACTGCAAAAATACCTTTAATAGTCTATAACGGTGCATTTGTCATTGACAATATTTCAGGAAAATTACTGATTGAAAACTATTTTGACAATACAGTTGAAAGCCTGTTGGAAGATTTGTTTAATAGCAAAGTGTACCCCATAGTTTACTCCTTTATAGACGGTGAGGAAAAATTCTCATTTGTTCCAAAACTATGTACACAAAGTATGAATGATTTTATTGACAGCCGAAAAGGTGATATCCGCAGAAATCCTGTAAAAACGGTTAATGACCTGAAATCAGGAAAAATATTCTATATTACCTGTATTGACGACCCACAGAAACTTGAATTACTTTACGAAAAATACAGAAATGATTTCCATTGTGTTTATCAGAAAGATATTTACTCTAAATCACAGTGGCTTGAAATAATGCCAAAACAGACATCAAAATCAAACGCTATAAAGCAGTTACAAAAACTGGTGAATTGTGAAAGGCTGATTGTTTTTGGAGACGGTAAAAATGATATAGATATGTTTCAACTGGCTGACGAAAGCTATGCCGTTAAAAATGCCCATGATGAGTTAAAAAAATATGCTACTGCCATTATTCCCTCAAACAATGACGACGGTGTTGCAAAGTGGCTTGAACATAATTATAATCCCTGACAAGACAAACCCGAAAGTATTAACTGCTTTCGGGCTTTAAAATTCTATATTTTTATTGTCCGCAGAAATATTCTTGTATGAGAGAGTTTTTTAGTGTTTTGGATTTTTCAAGTACTTTTTTCACTGCTATTTTTGATTTATTGGTCTGTTGTACAAAGTCAGCAAATTTCAGTTGAAGTTCAAGTGGAGGGACAGGAATTTCAAGAGTAGAAAGTATTTGCTGATTAAGATTTTTTATATTTGCCC
>CAMWGS010000278.1 GCA_947173865.1 uncultured Ruminococcus sp. | reverse complement strand
GCGTGTTATATAGTCAAGAACACTGTCCTCCTTGTCAGCGGAGCAAGGTCCTATAATAAGAATAAATTTGTCTGATTCACCGATGAAAATCTTTTTTATTTCCTCGTCACGCTTTGATTTTGTGTCAATAAGCTCCTGTGAAAGAGGGTGAGCAGACTTTATTTCTGTGGGGTGGGGTAATTCCCTGATAATATTCATAGCCATAATTAAAAACTTCCTTTTATTAAATTATTCGGCGAGCCAGTCAGTACCGTATCTAAGGGCGAGCTGGTCACATAGTACGAGAGCGGTCACACTGTCTATAACTACTCTTGCACGGTGGATAATTGCAGGGTCGTGACGACCTTTTATCTGTAATTTTGTTTCCTGCATGGTGTTGAGGTCAATAGTGTCCTGTTCCTTGTAAATGGACGGTGTAGGCTTTATGGCGGTACGGAAAACTATAGGCATACCGTTTGTTATACCTCCTAAAATTCCACCGCTGTGATTTGTTTTGGTGTAAACGTTTCCGTTTTCGGAAAAGTAAGCATCATTTGCAGTACTTCCATATTTTTCGGCAAGTTCAAAACCGTCACCGAATTCAACACCCTTTACTGCCGGAACACTGAAAAGAATGTGTGCCAGTACTCCCTCAATAGTATCGAACCAAGGTTCGCCCACACCTGACGGAAAACCTATAACGGCAGTTTCAAGACGACCGCCCACACTGTCGCCGTCCCTGCGTGCGTCAGCTATTTTTTCGGTCATAGCTTGTCCCGAATTTTCGTCAAGTACGGCAAAATCAAGATTGTTAATCCTGTTTATATCTTCTGCAATATCACTGAAATCACGGTCACGGATTCCTGCACATGAAAGTATATGTGTACCGATATAAATGCCTTTTTTTCTGAGTGCTTTTATGGCAATAGCACCCGAAGCAACAAGTCCTGCTGTTATTCTGCCTGAAAAGTGTCCACCGCCTCTGAAGTCCTGAAAACCATGATATTTCATTTGTGCTGTATAGTCGGCGTGTCCGGGACGTGCCTTGTAAGCAAGTTCACCATAGTCTTTGCTTCTTGTGTCCTTGTTTTCAATAATAAGCGTTATTGGGGTACCCGTAGTTTTACCATTGAAAACACCGCTTACAATCTTTACTTCATCTGCTTCACGGCGTGCGGTAGACAATGCACCGACAGATTTTCTCAATTCCATCTGTGAAGCTATAAAATTTTCGTCAACGTCAATTCCCGACGCTAAACCGTCAAGAACCGCACCTATCATATTACCGTGACTTTCTCCGAAAATCGTAACGGCAACACTTGAACCAAATGTATTCTTCAAAAAAATCATCTCCCACGAAATTATACCATATATTGAAAATTATGTCAATCCATGTTTCTTGTGCTTAACTCGTTCAGTCTTGTGAGAATAATATTAGCCACTTCTGACTTTGACATTATTTCAAGTTGTTCTGTATTATCTGGAGTTATCAGGGTTACTATATTTGTATCCGTACCGAAACCTGCTCCGTCAGTTTTAATGGAATTTGCACAAATCATGTCACAGTTTTTATTTTCCAGCTTTCTGCGTGAGTTTTCAATAACGTTTTCCGTCTCCATTGAAAAACCGCATATAATCTGTCCGTCGGGTTTATTTTCACCGAGATGTTTCAGAATGTCTTTAGTACGTTTAAGGGGAATATTTATGTCACTGTCTGATTTTTTAATTTTGTTATCGGCTGTTGTAACGGGTGTATAGTCGGCAACAGCAGCGGATTTTATTATGATGTCAAAGTCTGCCTGACGTTCTGTCACTTCCCTGAACATATCTTCTGCGGTTTCTGCCCTTACTATGTCCAAGAACATAGGCGGTTTAACGTCGGTGTGTCCTGCAACAACAGTCACGTCCGCACCTCTCAGCATGGCATTTCTTGCAATGGCAAATCCCATTTTTCCGCTTGAATGATTGGTTATGAAACGTACAGGGTCAATATTTTCACGGGTTGCACCTGCCGTCACAAGAATTTTCTTTCCCTGCAAATCCTTTTCAAAGGCAATTTCACGGACTATATATTCAAGTAGCGTTTCCTCGTCTGGAAGTTTTCCGTCACCTGTATCACGGTTTGCAAGCATACCGTTTACTGTGGGAACTACTGCATAGCCGAATTTTTTAAGCTTTTCAATATTGTCCTGCACTATCGGATTGTGTAACATATTGTGATTCATTGCAGGTGCTATTATTTTTTTACAGGTACACGCCATAACTGTAGTTGTAAGCATATCATCGGCAATACCGTTTGCAATTTTTCCGATGACGTTAGCAGAAGCAGGTGCAATCATAACAACGTCGGCTTTTTTTGCAATCGAAACGTGTTCCACGCTGTACTCAAAGTTACGGTCAAAAGTATCTATCAGGCATTTGTGTTGAGTGAGTGTCTCAAAAGTAAGAGGGTGTACGAAATTCGTTGAATTTTCTGTCATTGCAACGTGAACGTCCGCACCGAGTTTGGTCAGCATTCTTGCGAGGTTGCATATTTTATATACTGCTATAGAACCTGAAACTCCGAGCAGTACGGTTTTTCCTGTAAGCATATTATTACAATCTCCTTTTTATAAAATTCATACATTATAGTATGTGAATAATTTTTCATAGCTTTGTCTTGCCGAATCGGTAAAGCTTATTGAAATATAGTCGTCTGCATAATTGAGTACAAAAAATGGTGATTTTTCAGAAATATAAGACGGCAGACGTAACCATAGTTTGTACGAAAGTTTTGAAAAAATTTCTATATTAATAGAGCTATATAGTATTTTCAGATAGTAAACAAGACTTCTTTCAAAAGTTTCGGTATTTATATTGCTGAAATTTATGCGATTATTGATATAAATAACTGTTTCATTGACATTTCCACATATCAGTTCTAATTCAAATAAGTTCGGATTTTCGGGGCTTTCAAGAAATAGTTCGTCCAGTTTGATGTTGTACAGACTTTCTGCCAAATCGTTCAAGTCTGCCAGAAGCCCCAGTGCAAGTATTTCTTCCATTCTAATCACCTTTGATATTATTTTACAGTATATCAGATTTTTTGTCAATTATAATTATTT
>CAMWGS010000277.1 GCA_947173865.1 uncultured Ruminococcus sp. | reverse complement strand
ACCTGACGGTCTTAATGGCTGTTAAAGAGGCTTTTTATTTATGAATATCCGCAGGAAAATATGACACAGATATGACACGAAAAACTGTAATGTAAAAAAATGCCCTGAAATTAAATCAGGGCATTATTTTTATTTTGATTTATAATTACTCAAACCAGTCGATTACTCCGTTATTATAATCTCTGATAAGTTTCCTGTCAGCATCATTTACCACACCGTCAAAATTGACATCAGCGGCATAGTATTCTTCTTTTGAAAGTTTGTAATCTGTAGGATTTCCGAGATATTGTATAACAGCAGTTTCATCATCTAAATCAACCACTTTATCATTATTGGCATCACCCACAAGAACAAATGAATCCTCAACTATGTCATTGCCCATAAATTTACGGGTTGCATCAAAAGCAGATGTTCTCATAGTGCCGTCAACAAGTGTCATATTATCTGTTGTCCAGAATTTTGATTTGAAAAGAACCCCCGGAGCCATAATAGCACCGTCTGCTCTGAAAGAAGCACTATAAACAGTATCGTCAGTCCGTTCGAGCGTTGAATGTGTAACATCTCCGCCGAAATTACCAGCTTCAATTTCCAGGCTGTCCATATCAATATTGTTATAACGAAAATATACATCCGCCCACATAACACCTGAACCGGATTCAACATCGCAGTATACTGCATATGTATTCAGTTTCTGAGTTTCAGCACCTGCGGCGTTTGATGTAATGCCTGCAAGCGAAGTTACACAAAGCATGGTTGCAGAAACGGCAGACAACATTTTTTGATTTTCTTCATAATAGCATCTCCTTTAATATTTTATATTTAAATTATAGCATATTTGTAAAAAAATATAAGTTCGTTTCAGGACAAAAATAAGCTTTTCGGGTCAGAGTTATTGACGATTAAAATAAAGGAAACTATAATTAATTTAATAGATTTATTGAAAATCTTTAGTTATGAGCATGATACATAATTGAATAATTATGTTCAGATAAATCAATAAGGAGGACTAAAAATGAAAAAACAACTGAAAAAGGTGTTTGCTGTTATGACTGCTGGTTTATTCAGTGCTTTACCGGTTTTTAATCAGCCAACAAACGCAAGTGCCATTTATGCCGGACAGCAAAATACATGGAGATTTGTAGAAAAATACTCTGGAATCGGTCTTGAATGGTATTCCAGTATAGCTGTGAATAAAAACGGCTATACTTTCGGTTCAAGTGAGAAGGGTTCATTAATTTTAAACGATTCAAACTTTCAGACCGGATATGATTCTGGATTATCAGCATTGATAAGTGGATATTCAAGTCCACCCAAAATCAATGGCACTGGCTACTTATCAAAATCCACATGGTACACCCCTTGGACAACAACGTCATTCTCTTTGGATTACAGCTATGAAACGAGTAAGGGTTCTATTACTACAATGACTGTTTTGGTTGGTGATATTAATTTGGACGGATGTGTAAACATGCTGGACGCAAATTATATAGCTGAATATCGTGCACAGTTACATAATGGGACAGATTATTTGACGGAAATTCAGAAATTAGCCGGCGATGTGAATAATGATGGTGAAGTTACCGTAAGTGATGCCGCTACAATTGCAAAGTATAGCGAAGGCGGAATTAATCATTTTTAAAAAAGTATAAAATTCATGAAGGAGGAAATCATATGAAAAAAACATTCAAAAAAGTGACAGCATCTTTAACAGCGATGTTAATGATGTTTGGCAGTACATACACTGCTGTAGGGGCTGTCAGTGCCACAAGTGACGCAATACAGCCAAGAACATGGTATGTGTATGGCGATGTTAATAACAGTGGCGAGATTGACATTCTGGATGTAATATCCATTAACAAGGCTATTGTAAAATTTCAAGACCTTACCGGTTCTTCGGAATTACCATTGGAATATGCTGTTGCAAGACCTACAGTTTATTTTGGTGAAGGTGAAAGTGTTCCACAGGCAGCAGACATTGACGGTGATGGTTACATTACTGATAACGATAGTCATTTGCTTATGTGTTACATTGCAGAGCGTTATGACGAAGCCGGAAGATGCGGTCAGCCATTCTTTATTAACGAATGATAACAAAAAACTCCTGAATTTATTTTCAGGAGTTTTTTATTTATTATAGTGTTTATAATTTAATTTTCAGTAATGGTATCTGAGTATGTCACGCCATCAACAGTTACCTGTTCAGTTTTTCGTCAATGTTTGCTACATGGTCTAAAATCTGTTCAAGAATATCCTTTTTAGGAATAGAGCCTTGAGTGTCGGACTGTGAAAAGCCGTTCAATCCAGCATTTTTAATAATTGCCGGATAGTCTTTATATGAATAGTCCAAATCAACATCACCGAAGATACCATCAATACGTCCCGTCCAAGAGTACTGCCACAAGCCGTAGTCACCAGAATAGTCAGTCTGTTTCACTCCGATGTGCGACAGAAAAGTATCATATTTTTCTTTAATATCATTGATATTATTTTCAAAAGCCGATTTAAAGCTGTAAACAGCCGTATAATAACCGGCTTTTTCAAGTTCAGAACAGAAAGCGTCACATAGTTCTGAGGCTCTAAAAAGACCTGCCTTTTCTTCTATGTCGAAAGCTACCGGATATTCAAAAGACTTTCCGGCAAGCGTTCTGAGGCAAACAAAAGCTTCCTGTTTTGCTTCATCAGCAGTTACGGCATAAGTATACCAGTAAGCACCGACGGGGATATTAAGCCGTTTACATTCGCTGTAGTTGCGTTCAAACTGCCTGTCAACCTGACTGAGTTCTTTTCCGTAACCGACACGGAGAATTGCAAAGTCAACTTTTCCTGATGACTTGACTTTATCCCAGTCTATTACACCCTGATGCTCCGATACGTCAATTCCCTTTGTAACGATTGATGAAGTGGCTGACACGTTTCCAGAAGATTTCGGAACACCGTAATAACTGTAAAAATCGTCAGTGACAGAATAAGCGAAAGTCACTGTCTCGTCGCCTTTCCAGAAGTTTGATGTGCGGACATCAACATGAGTAGCGGTGTATGTACTGTCAATATTGGCGATACCGCCGAAACCAACGTCCTGAGCGACACAGGAAACTTT
>CAMWGS010000276.1 GCA_947173865.1 uncultured Ruminococcus sp. | reverse complement strand
ATGTATAATTGCCTATATCTTCAATATTATAATGACATTTTATGAAAAACATTATTTTCCGAAAAAAAATTCAGACTTTATAAAAAGCTCACGCCGACCCGTATGCACCATACTCTCATTTGCAAGTGCAGCTGCTATTATAGTACTGGTATCAAACATAATCTATCCAGAACTTGTAAAAGCCGTAAAACTTATTTATGCTGAAATACCACCGTTTTTTCAGAAAGTTCAGGAATTTGCAAAGACTACACTGAAAGAATATCCCGAAATACAGGATTTTATAAACAGCTTTGAACCTGATGTAATGAGCATCACCGAAAAAATAAGCAGTGGTGCATATGATATATTTGATTCTGTAATTTCTCTGATAGGTTCGACGGTATCCGTAATAACAAACACCGTAATAGCTGTTATTTTCGCATTGTACCTTCTTCTCAGAAAAGACAAACTCAGAACAGACATAACACGTTTCCAGAAAGCCTATCTCGGTGACAAGGTAAACAGACGCATAAATCATATTTTTGAAACTGCTCACGAAACTTTCAGAAATTTTTTTGTAGGACAGTTCACCGAAGGTATTATTATAGGCGTGCTTTGCTTTATCGGAATGCTTGTTCTGCGTCTGCCCTATGCCGCTATGACCGCTACTATTGTAGGCGTAACTTCACTTATTCCCATTGTGGGAGCACTTTTCGGTGCTGTAATAAGTGCGTTTATAATCTTTACCGTCAATCCGATGCAGGCAATTATTTTTCTTATTTTCCTTATCATTCTTCAGCAGGTTGAGGGAAACCTCATCTACCCGAAAGTTGTCGGCTCGTCTGTCGGACTTCCTGGTATATGGGTAATTGCGGCTGTTACTGTCGGCGGAGGACTTTTCAGCATACTCGGTATGCTTCTCGGTGTTCCGATTGTCGCAACCGCATACAAGCTTATTTTTGAGATTCTTGAAAAGCGTGAACTTTCTCAGGTTGTGACCGCAGAAGAAACGGGCGAAGAAAATGAAGATGAGGAATAATATATGAAATTTAATGGCAATTCTTTAACTTGGGATGATTTGATTACATTAGAATATGGAAAACCCATTTCAGATAAGAATTCAACAGACGGAAAAGTACCTATTTTTGGAACAAACGGTAAAATAGGTACTTCACACCTAACATCTCTTTGTAAAATACCTTCTTTTATCGTTGGAAGAAAAGGGGCTTACAGAGGAGTGCATTATTCAAATATTCCGTTTTCGGTAATAGATACTGCATTTTATGCCATGCCAATCTCAGATGAACTTGATATGAAATGGGCATACTATAAATTTTTGACTTATGATATAAATAGAATGAACAGTGGCTCTGCCATACCATCAACAGATAGATATGAGATTTATAGAATTCCTGTTACGTTGCCACCTGTTTCAATCCAGAAACGTATCGTTTCCATATTAGATTCAATTTCCGATAAAATTACCCTCAATAATGCTATAAATGAAAATCTTGAACATCAAGCACAGGCGATTTTTGATAGTTTTTTTTCTGATATATCAAACGGAAATACTAAAATAGGAGATTACATTACCCCCAAACGTGGAAAAAGCCTTTTATCTAAAAATGCAATTACTGGAAATGTTCCGGTTGTTGCTGGAGGTTTAGAACCTGCTACATATCATAATATTGCCAATACTAAAGCTCCTGTTTTGACAATATCAGCTTCGGGTGCGAATGCAGGATTTGTAAATTTATGGCATATTCCTATTTGGTCATCTGATTCATCTTTCATTGATTCAAATATGACTAATCATGTATATTTTTGGTATATTCTTTTAAAGAAAAGACAAAAAGAAATTTTTGATTCACAGACAGGCTCTGCTCAACCTCATATATATCCTAAACATATAACCATAATGCCAATTAAAAATATCCATATAGATGATATTAAAGAATTTACAGATTCAGTTACATTTTTATTCAAATTAATGGGAAATAATAAAAAAGAAAATCAACGCCTGTCCGCTCTTCGTGATACTTTATTACCAAAGTTAATGAATGGAGAAATAGACGTATCAAAAATAAATATATGAAAGGATATGATATATGAACAGTTTACTTGGCTTTCTCAATAAAGAAATGTACAACGTCGGAAAAGTCATTATAGACAGCAGTTTTCATATGCAGAGGGCAGACGAAGCTTTTTTCAGATATTTCGGCAATGACGTTATTTATTCCATAAAGAGAACCATAGACGAAAACGATTTTGAACGGATTTCGGAGTGTCTTGAAACGGCACAAAGCGGAATACCTGCAAAAACCGTCATACGCATGAAGGGTATAAATAATCATCTGAGGTGGATACTTGCTTCTGTGCGAATGATTTCGGGCGGTGAAGAACCGCTTTACAGCATAGTTTTCAGTGATATATTTTCACTTGAATCACTTGCGTATAGCCGTGAAAGAAAAATTTCTGAATACCGTCACATTCTCAGCCTTATAAACGACCTCGCTTTTGAATACAGTTTTGAGACACGAAAAATAAAAATATATATGCCCGACTGTTATCGTGAAATAGTCCTTATAGACGAGGAGCTTGAAAAATGGCGTGCCAAATCGGTTGAATCGGGCTATATTCCCTCACGTTACACCGAAACTTTCAATAAACTCTGCAACGACATTAAAAACGGGGTTTACCGTTTTGATTATGAATTTGAATCTTCCCTGCTCACTTTCGGCAAATCAAGGGATTTATGTCTTTTCAGAGGGATAACACGCCACGACGACCCTGATATAAAAAAAGTAAGCGGAATAATTTCCGCTGTAAGTTCGGGACATAAATCAAAAGAAACAAATCCTGCCGTTGAAGCAAACAGGGATTCACTTTCGGGAGTTCTGAACAAACGTGCGGTGACTTCTTATGCAATAGAAATACTGTCTGAAAAGCCGTCCCATAACATTAATTTAGTACTGCTTGACATAGATAATTTCAGTGAAACAGTAAGAAGTTACGGACATCTTTTCGGCGACGAAGTAATTTTTAAAATAGCTGAAATAATAAAGAATGAAATAGGTACAAGAGGTATTGCAGGAAGAATTACGGGAGCAGGTTTTCTTATAGTCCTCGAAGATACCC
>CAMWGS010000275.1 GCA_947173865.1 uncultured Ruminococcus sp. | reverse complement strand
ATACATTATAGTGTGCATTATCAGCATTTTTTCGGAAAAACTGAAAGGCAAAAAGAAACTCAGATATTCTGTAATCAGTTTTCTGATATTTCTGTTTTCAAATTATATAAACATGGACGAAGTACATCAGTCAACTTGTTCTGATGATTTTATGATGATTGGACTTGTTTCAAAATTGCAGAATATTCTTATGTGGCTTAATATAGCATCATTTTTAATTATATGTTGTACGGCTGTTATTGAAATCCGTACAACAAACAGAAATAAATCAAAAAAATTATGACAGGAGGTTATCCCCATGAAAAATATACTTGTAGTCGGCGGTGGCGGACGTGAACACGCCATTATCATGAAACTTGCCGAAAGCAAACACGTCGACAAACTTTACTGTACCCCCGGAAACGCAGGTATTTCAAAGTACGCTGAATGTTTCAGCATTTCCGCAACCGACATTGACGGTGTTGTTGCACTTGCAAAGGAAATAAAGCCCGATATGGTAGTAGTAGCACCTGATGACCCACTTGTTATGGGAATGGTTGACGCTTTACAGGCTGAAGGTTTCATGACTTTCGGACCAAAGGCAAACGCCGCAATTATTGAGGGGTCCAAAGTGTTTTCTAAGGAACTTATGAAGAAGTACAATATCCCAACAGCTTTCTATGAAGTTTTCACCGAAAGTGACAAGGCTATTGCTTATCTCAAAGAGCAGAACAGCTACCCCGCCGTTATCAAGGCAGACGGTCTTGCACTCGGAAAAGGTGTTATAATTGCACAGAACGAAGAAGAAGCTGTGCAGGCTGTCCACGACATGATTGACGAACTCAAATTCGGTAAAAGTTCCGCAAGAATTGTAATTGAGGAATTCCTTACAGGTCCTGAGGTGTCTGTACTGTCGTTTACGGACGGCAAGACCATTGTGCCTATGATTTCCTCTATGGACCACAAGCGTGCCTTAGACGGCGATTTGGGACTCAATACAGGCGGTATGGGAACTCTCTCCCCTAACCCCTACTATACAGAAGAAGTTGCAAAAGAGTGCATGGAAAACATTTTCATTCCTACAATGAACGCCATGAACGCTGAAGACAGAACTTTTGAAGGCTGTCTTTACTTCGGACTTATGCTCACACCAAAGGGTGCTAAAGTAATTGAGTATAACTGCCGTTTCGGTGACCCTGAAACACAGGTAGTACTTCCTATGCTTGACGCTGACCTTTATGAAATCTTTGAAGCAATTTACAACCACGAACTTGACAAGCTTGACATAAAATGGCATGATGGAAGCTGTGCGTGTGTAGTAATGGCAAGCGGTGGATACCCTGAAAGCTATCCGAAAGGCATAGAAATGAACGGTTTCGACGAAAAAGGACAGGTTGACGGCTGTTTTGTTTACCATGCAGGAACAAAACTTTCTGATGACGGCAAATTCCTTACAAACGGCGGTCGTGTAATCGGCGTTACAGCTAAGGGACAGAATTTACAGGAAGCTCTTGACAACGCTTATAATGGTGTTTCAGAAATCAGCTTTGAAAACGCACACTACAGAAAAGATATCGGACAGAGAGCTTTAAAAGCTCTGAACTGATGGAAGATATGCACAAAAAGCTCAGTTACGGGCTTAATCTCGGACTTGCAGGAAATATTATGTTTATAATATTCAGTGCAGTATGCTATATATACTATATAATCTACAAACCCGACAGCACGTTTTCAAAAGTTCTGGAAATCACGGCTTATGTATTTGAATTCTCAGGTTTTGCTTCACTTATTTTGTCTGACATACTGATAAGTAAAACCGCACGTATGAGAAACTGGCTGAAAATCGGATTTTCATTATATATCATCACAGAAGCCGTAATGATGACACTTGAACTCAACTCATACCGTATTGACTTCTATGAACCGTATTCCATGCTTTTAGCTATAATTCACTCGGTTTTTTCCGCTGCGGTATGTTTTTCATTCCTTACCCTTGACCCCGACAAAAAACCTTATGAAGTAATTACTATAATTTGTATCGGAATAATGCTCGGCGGAATGATGGGAAACGTCATCGGAATAAGAATATATTTCAGTATATTCACCAATGCAGTCGCTTTCACACTGTTGTTTGCATCAATAAAATATATGCTGAAACGTGAAATTATTGAAATAGACTGTTACGGCGACAGGGCTCGTGTTGCAGAGTACAAAAGTACATTTTTTGAAGAATAATCTTAAAGGCGAAATCTTATGGTTTCGCCTTTTTGTTTACCTGACATTATCTGTCAGTAAAAGTAATTATGGTGATGATTCAAAAATATATTATTTGAATAACTCTCCCATATAGCAAATCTGCTCATGCCTTCTGTTTTTACCGATTTATGTTTATTGTATATATCAAAACGGTTTACAAAATTGTCTGCCAAATAACAGATAAGCTCATGATTTGACGGTCTGAAACCCTTTTCGTTTCCGAAAAGACTGCCAAACAGACCTTTATCAGATGCAACCTTTGAAAAATATCGGAGTGAACGTTCAACAATTTCTGTTCGTATTTCGTTTGTTTCATGGAAAATAACCACAGTACAATATTTCTTCAAATAAAGCTTTTCAATTATATCACATTTATTAACATAGCATATTTCTGCATCTATTCCATATTCTTTCAGACGTTCGTTAAAAAAATAGAAATATGGATTATGTTTCCCGTATATGATTATTTCGTAATTCATAACTCATTTTTTCCTGCATTTCAAAAAGAACCTCCGCCCGTTCCATTATTTTTATTCTGTTTTCTTCGGAAAGTTTATTAAAAAGTTCCAGCATTTTAAATTCCTCGTCTGACAACATATCTGATGTACTTCTTGAACGTCCGAAAATGTAATCAGTACTTACACCACATATATCTGCAACGTCTTTTATAAAATTAACGGGTGCTTTTGTCTCTCCACATTCATAACGGCTTATTTCCTGCTGTGATATTCCTATACATTCCGCAAGTTCTTTCTGAGAAAACTTTGATTTTCTTACTGTCTTAAGATTAGGATACAAATATAAATGGTTATGCATATATACCACTCATTCCTTTTAAAATTGTATACTTAATTATTTTACAGCATATATGTTGTATTTATAAAC
>CAMWGS010000274.1 GCA_947173865.1 uncultured Ruminococcus sp. | reverse complement strand
CGGCTGTGTCAGATGTTTATAAGAGACATCATAATATGCTGTTTGAAAATACTCTTTGATGAGGTTGTATGTTTCAGGATGCTTTCAAGAGTTATCGGAAATTTTGACATAACTTTGTCAATCATTTCCTTGGAACACGCTTTTCTTATCTCACAGGACTTGAGACACAATCCCTCAAGCCTGTCGGGTTTCTTCGGAGCATAGCACAGAATGTGTACTTTTCTTCCTCTTTTCTTATCCCATGCCGAAAGTTCGACACCTTTAAGAATATTTACTCCCGCACGTTCTCCGAGAATACCCGCACGTGAAAATGAAGCCATTGTGTCATGGTCTGTAATTGACAGCCATTCTATACCCGTACGTGCAGACTGGTCGATAATATCTTCAATCCCCATAGAACCGTCGGACAGTTTAGTGTGACAATGCAAATCGCAAATCATAAAATCCTTCTTTCTCAGCAAATGATTAATGTATATAAAATAAGAAATTTATTTTTTAAACAAAAGATTATATACATTATATCATATTCCTATGCAGATTTCAAGTATTTTATGCACTTTTTCATCTTATCAACACTTTATATGCATTACAGATTAATTATTGCAGAATGCAGAATATAATTTGCCCTTTTTGAATCCCGATTCTTTCGCAACCGCCTTGCACGCATCTGTAGGCCTTTCGCCCATTTCCACAAGTTTTTTTACCTGTTCAAGAGCCTGCTCCAGTGTGATTTTATCATCTGTATTCTGAGTTTTTCCCTCCAGAACAAGTACAAACTCCCCTTTCGGTTCGTTATCGCTGTAATATTCGACAGCTTCACCCAAAGTAAAACGCAGTACTTCTTCATGAATTTTTGTAAGTTCACGACAGAGTGAAATTTTTCTTTCCGTGCCGAAAAATTCAGCCAGTCCTGAAAGAGTATTTTTAAGTTTATGAGGGGCTTCATAAAATATCATTAAAGCCGTCTCATTTCGGAGCAGTTCAAGACGTTCAGAACGTTCCTTTTTATTGACGGGAAGAAATCCCTCAAAAGTGAATCTTTTTGAACTCAGCCCCGAAACCGCAACCGCCGACACTACCGCACTTGGTCCGGGTACTACTTTAACATCAATTCCGTTTTCCGCACACATCTTAACCAGTACTTCACCGGGGTCTGAAATACACGGCATACCTGCATCTGTAACAATTCCGCAGTTCTCACCGTTCATAATACGGTCAATAATTCTCTGTGCGTCTGCTTTTGAGCTGTGTTCGTGAAAACTCACCAGCTGTTTTTTTATCTCGTATCTGTTGAGGAGTTTAAGCGTAACTCTTGTATCTTCCGCACATATGAAATCAACTTCGTTCAGTGTGTCAAGCTGACGTATAGTTATATCGTCAAGATTTCCGATAGGCGTTCCTATAACATAAAATATTCCGCTCATGACTGTTCCTTTCCTGTTCCGTAAATTCTTTCAAGTTCTTCCGTGAATCCGTTTTCACTTCTTATATACAACTGCGGTTCAACCTGCATGAACGGCTTTGAACCCTTTTTACCCTCGACAAGAAAAAGCCACGGTGCAGATTCGGGATTTTTTGAGACAAAACGTATTCTTTTCGGTTCTATTCCGTTGTTCTTCATGGCACATATAACATCTGAAAGTCTTTCGGGACGGTTGCAGACACAGAGCCGTCCGCCGAATTTGAGAAGTTTTGAAGATGCACGGCATACATCGTCAATATTGCACATTATTTCATGACGTGCGATTTTCTGAGAAGTTATGACACTTTCAAAACCTGCGTTCACTGCCTTATAAGGAGGGTTGCAGGTTACAAGGTCAAGCTGTCCGACAGGTGCGTTTTCCCACAGTTCCTTAAGGTCTGCACAAATCGGTACTATTCCCGACACTCCACTTTTCTCCATGCCAAGTTTTAACTGTTCAACCGCATTTTCCTGAATGTCAACCGCATATATAACCTGCGGTGGCATTTTCTTCTGCATGATAAGGGGAATTATTCCGCACCCCGTTCCCAAGTCACATACCTTGTCTTTCCGGCGGTACTGTGAAAAATCGGCAAGAAGAAAAGCGTCTGTGCCGAAACGGTGTTCTGTACTTGCACAGACATATATTTTATCTGTGAGCTTTTCGTATTTATATTCCGTCACTTTATCGTACCTCCGCCAACAACAATATCACCGTCATAGAAAACAACCGCCTGACCGCTTGTAACTGCTCTCTGCGGTTCGTCAAACTCAACCATATATTCACCGTTTCCGAGATACGAAACAACCGCAGGCTGTTCATGCTGACTGTAGCGTGTTTTTGCTGTAATTCTCAATGGTTCGGTAATTTCGGCAACCGATATCGGATTCACGTCATAAGCAATGAGACTTTTTGTATAAAGGTCTTTTTCGTCACCGAGAGTGACCGTATTTGTCAGAATATCTTTCTTCACGACATACGCAGGTTTGCCGAGGGAGATTCCGAGACCTTTACGTTGTCCGACCGTATAGTTTATAATTCCCCTGTGTTTTCCGAGAATTTTTCCGTCTGTACCGATAAAATCCCCCTCAGGCACTTCCGTTCCCGTAAATTTTTTTATAAAGCTTACATAGTCGCCGTCAGGTACAAAACATATATCCTGACTGTCGGGTTTGTCGGAATTTACAAGTCCCGCACTTTCCGCAATCTGACGGACTTCCGACTTTTCAAGATTTCCGAGCGGAAAAAGAGTGTGTGAAAGCTGTTCCTGAGTAAGCGAATACAGGACGTAAGTCTGGTCCTTGCTTCTGTCTTTCGGACGTTTCAGTAAATATCTTCCTTTTTTTTCGTCGTATTCATTGACGGCATAATGTCCCGTAGCTATGTAATCGTACTCAAGTTCCATAGCACGACGAAGCATTTTGTCAAATTTGACGTGTCTGTTACATTCAATACACGGATTCGGTGTACGTCCGCCAAGATAGCTTTCAGCGAAGTTCTTCATTACACACTCACGGAAATTGTCCCTGAAATTGAATACAAGATGTTCAAAACCAAGACGATGTGCCACACTTCTTGCGTCCATAACGTCCGACAACGCACAGCAGGTCTTTCCGTCTTTTTCAGCCTCGACAATATCTTCATCGGAAAAAAGTTTGAGAGT
>CAMWGS010000273.1 GCA_947173865.1 uncultured Ruminococcus sp. | reverse complement strand
TTATATATACGGATTGTCACTTTATAAAAATATCCCATTGATAGAACCGCTTGAATATAAAGAGGTCAAACGTATCAGGGAATTTGTAATTACGATTGATACATCGGGTTCAGTTCGGGGCGAAATAGTACAGGCTTTTATTCAGAAAACTTATAATATTCTGAAACAGCAGGAGAGTTTTTTCACCAAAGTGAATATACACATAATTCAATGCGATTATGAAGTTCTGTCTGATGTAAAAATTACTTCTCAGCAGGAATTTGATAATTATATAAATAGTATGGAACTTAAAGGTTTTAGAGGAACTGATTTTCGTCCTGCATTTGAATATGTTAATGAATTGTGCAGAAATAAGGAATTTATTGACTTGCGTGGGCTGATTTACTTTACTGATGGTTATGGAGATTTTCCCGAAAAGCCAAATTATAAGACAGCGTTTGTATTTCTTGAAGATAATTTTAATAATCCAGATATTCCAGTGTGGGCGATAAAAGTGGTTCTTAGTTCGGAACAAATTAAAGAATTTTAACGTTAAGGAGCAGGCAGAATGAATATATGTGATGCTAAAAGACAGATTAAAAATGCCGTTAAAGCATATATGGCAAAGGATGATTATGGGAATAACCTGATACCACAGCACAAACAGAGACCAGTATTTCTCGTAGGTCCGCCTGGAATCGGTAAAACAGCAATTTTGGAGCAGATAGCTTCGGAATTGGGAATAGGTCTTTTATCATATTCAATGACACATCACACAAGGCAAAGTGCGTTAGGTTTACCGATGATTAAGCAATTTGAATATAACGGAGAAGTATATGATATTTCAGAATATACAATGAGTGAGATTATTGCTTCGATTTACGAAACAATGAAATCAACTGATATAAAGAACGGAATCTTATTTCTTGATGAAATAAACTGTGTATCTGAAACTCTTACTCCAATTATGCTGCAGTTTTTACAATATAAGGTGTTTGGAAAGCATAAAGTTCCTAATGGATGGATTATCGTTACAGCAGGTAATCCGCCTGAATACAATAACTCTGTCCGTGAATTTGATATTGCTACGTGGGACAGACTGAAACGAATTGATGTTGAACCAGAGTTTGAAGCTTGGAAAGATTATGCTTATAAGAGTGGAGTACATAGTGCTGTTATTTCGTACTTGGAGCTAAAAAGTCAGAATTTCTATAAAATTGAAACTACCACGAATGGCAAAAGTTTTGTTACAGCAAGAGGATGGGATGACCTTAGTCAAATGATAAAGGTATATGAACATGAGGGCATAGAGGTTGAACGACAGCTGATTTCTCAGTACATTCAAAACGAGCCTATATCTTTGGATTTTGCTGATTACTATGATATATACAGCAGATACAGAAAAAATTATAAAATCAGTGATATCCTTAATGGGAATATTAGTCCAAAAGTAAAAGAATGTGCAGAGAAAGCAAAAGATGCTGAGAAAATTGCTGTTACACAGCTGCTTCTTGATGAATTGATTCCTGAAATTATTGATGCTGAAACAGATGATAATATGATGACGGAATTAATGGAGATACTTAAAAATAATATGCTCATGATAGAAAAGTCAGCTGCTGAAACGATGCAGTCAATTGTTTCGGATAAAAAGAAGATGTACAAAAATGGACTATCATCGAAAAGTATGTGTGAGAAAGAATTAAATATTCTAACAAGATTGATTAAGGCTCTTGATGAAGAAAACAACCTTGTAATTGATGAATTAAACGGAAGTAATGTTATAAGGGCTGATTTTGGTAAACGAGTAGATTTGCTTGATGAAAAGACAAATAATATCAATCTTCACATTGAGAATATGTTTTCATTTATCAGTACTTATTTCAGGAATGAAAATGTTTTGATAATGGCTGTTAGAACATTGACTACAAATCCACAGATTGCTTCATATCTGGCAAAATATCCAAGTCAACAATATACTGCGTATTGCAAGTTGTTTCATATTGACCATAAGAAAGCTGATATAAAGAAAAGAATCAGAAGATTGTTTTTTGATTGAATATTGTATTCATAATAAAGTAAATATAAATACAGTTATTGTCCTTGACTGGACATACTGTTTTTATTTGATTAGAGGGTGATGAATAAAGAAAGCAGTTATAAGTTTACAAAGATACTGAAAGCTCTGTGATTGAGCTTTCAGGTTTGACAAATTTTGCTAATTTTCGCATAAATATACGAAAACATCTTGTAATATGCAGAAAAATATGATATAATTAATTTAAAGATTTTTAGAATGGAGAACTTCAATGTCGTTATCTTATAAACGACTTTGGAAACTACTGGTGGATAAAAATATGAGAAAAGCGGACTTGCGTAAGATAGCCAATATTAACCAAATACAATGACAAATATGCGACGAAACGAATTTGTTAGTCTTGAGATTCTTTGCAGAGTATGCGAGGCTCTTGACTGTGATTTTGGCGATGTCATTGAATATATAAAACCAAATTTAGAGGAGAACCAAAAATGAGCCTTAGTTCTAATATAAACGAAAAAGCTGCCCTCATATGGGCGATTGCAGATAAATTAACAGGAGTGTACAAGCCCCATGAATATGGAGAAGTTATATTGCCTCTTACTGTCATACGCCGTTTTGATTGTATTTTGGCGGATACGAAAGATGCGGTACTTGAAAAATATGAATCTGTCAAAACACTTCCTATGAGAGATATACTCTTGAAAAAGGCGGCAGGTGGTCTTGAGTTTTATAATACAAGTAAGTATACATTTGAAAGGCTTCTTGATGACCCTGATAATATTGAAGATAATTTCCATGATTATCTGAATGGATTCTCCGAGAATGTACGGGATATTATTGAAAAATTCAAGTTTGACAAGCATATTACAACTATGGCTAACAAAGGAATTTTGTACATAGTGATAAAGGAATTTACATCGCCTAAAGCAAATCTGCACCCAGATGTTATTTCTAACATTGAAATGGGTTACATATTCGAGGAAATTATTAGAAGATTTTCCGAATCTCATAACGAGGACGCAGGACAGCATTACACGCCTCGAGAAGTTATTCGTCTTATGGTAAATATTTTGTTTAATGATGACAGTGACATACTTTCAGGAAATAATGTCGCAAAGACCATTTACGCTGTCACTTATACACATAACCGAGCCCAC
>CAMWGS010000272.1 GCA_947173865.1 uncultured Ruminococcus sp. | reverse complement strand
GTATTAACAGGTGGTGGAGGTGAAGAAATGACCGATTCAGAATGGGAGTATTTATTTGAAGACTCGCCTCAGAAGGCTTATGAATATTTTATTGAACAATACGGTAATCTTATATATGCAATAGTTCTCAATAAAATCGGCAACTGCGGTTCAAGGGAAGATGTCGAGGACTGTGTAAGTGATATTATGATTGAATTTTTCAGGAATGCAGGAAGATTTTCAGCGGGAAGCGGAAGTCTCAAGTCATATATAAGTACTATCGCAAAACGCAGGGCTATTGACGCTTTCAGACAGATTACAGGCAGAAATAATATGTGCTCTGACATAGATGACGAAAGTATTGTTATTCCGCCGTCGTCCGACGATACCGAAGAAGAAGCGGAAAAACGCATATTCAGTCAGAATCTCTGGAATATAGTGAAATCACTCGGAGAGCCTGACAGTTCAATAATAGTATATCAGTATTTTTACAATCATACAGTACATGAAATTGCAAAAATGCTTGAAATGACATCAGGTGCTGTACAGAAAAGAAGTATACGTGCCAGAAAGAAAATAGGTGCAATCCTTAGAAATGGTGATTATTATGAATAAAAACGAAAAAGATTTTATGAATCAGCTGAATAACCTTGATGACCTTTCTGTTGAGGAAATAGCAGAAAAATATCCTGCACTTGATGAACATTCAAAAAAACGTATTTTAAAGAAATGCATGAAAAAAAGTGGTTTTTCCGCTGATACCGAAGACGACGGCAGAGAGGAAATTGTTGTTTCGGGAACTGAACGCTATAACCGTGCTTCATGGTATAAATACGCTGCGTCTGCCGCCGCTTTTGTTATATCTGCCGTAGGAATTACAAGTGTTGTTCTTCTTCACAGGAATCTCAACGGTGATGATGATTTTGAACTTGACAATCCACCTGCGGTAAGTAGTTATGACTCGGAGGCTGACAACATATCGGAAGAAACTACCGGAACAACAAAAGACAAGGGCTATATTGCAGGCGGTTATGACTATGCAAACGATAACGATTATTCGGGAATAATTATAGGCGGAACTACTCAGAATCCACCTACTGTTGAAGAATCTTCCTCAGGATATACGGCAGAAACAGATAATACTCCCGTTGTAAATAATAATAATAACAGCAATAATACACCCGTACAACCCGTAACACAAGCTCCTGTTACACCTCCTGTAACTACGATTCCAGTTGTTACAGAACCGCCTGCAACCGCCCCTGTAACAGCGCCTGTTACAGATGTTGTTCAGTCGGAAGCACAGAAAACTTTTCTTGACGGAAGGTATTTTATTGTTTCGGATAACGGAAAATATGACGGGTTTGAATTTTCAACGGACGGCACAATAAAACAATTTCTTTTAAATATTCCCTATGGTTTCAAGCGTTATACCGATACAATATATGGTTATGAAATTATTGAAAATCAGTTTTCCTATGGATATATAGGTGATGAAGCAAACTGGAATACCGGTACTATTCTTAATCCGAATGACGACACAACATTTTCTGTACAGTTTCCAGACGGTATCTACACTTTTAGTACTGACAACTCAATTCTGAATACAAATTTAAATCATGAAATTGTTCTTGCCGGTACATCATGGTACGGTTACAGCGATTACGGCGAAAGATTATTTACTTTCTATGATGACGGTATAAACGGAAATTATATAAATACACAGGACGGCATAGGATTAGCATTCACATATTTTAAAAACGGTGACGAAATTACTTTCCATATGGGTGCAAATGACAATACCATAAATGCAAAAATTATTACAGACAATATTGACTGTGCATTTGCTCTGCAATGGCTCGATGGAAATATAGAATATTTTTATTATGACGGTTTTAGATAAATAAATATTAAAGAAATCTACAAAATTCAACCTCCTTATTTAATCTCCCTGCAAAATTGATTTTTTGTGGGGAGATGTGTTTTATAATAACGAATTGACATATTATGTCCGTAGTGATATAATTTATTTGTATTATGAGGAAAGGAGTTTTTATTATGAATATTCAGATTGATTTCAACTGCAATAAACCTGTTTATATACAGATTTATCAGGCACTTAGAAACAAGATTGTTTCGGGGGCTTTTCCTTATGGTTCAAAACTTCCGTCAAAACGTTCTCTTTCTGCTGACTGCGGAGTTAGTATAGTCACCGTTGAACACGCTTACTCCATGCTCTGCGACGAAGATTATTGTGAAACACGGGAAAGAAGCGGATATTATGTTGTTTACAGCCCTGAGAGAAGTTTTCCGTCGGGGGAAGTAGCATCCGAAAAAACACCGTTGCAATATTCTGAAAATATATGTGTTTCGTCTGATATTCCTTTTTCGTCGTTTGCAAGACGTATGAGACGTGTTCTTTCCGATTACGGTGAAAGAATCCTGATGAAGTCTCACCCTAACGGCTGTCCTGAACTCCGTGACGCTATAAGGCGTTATCTCATGAGGAGCAGGAATATTGAAGTAAAAACCTCTCAGATAATAATCGGTTCGGGAGCGGAATACCTTTACGGACTTTGCATACAGATGCTCGGCAGGGAGAGAATAATTGCACTTGAAAATCCGTCGTATGAGAAAATAAGGGAAGTGTATACAGCAAACGGTGCGGTCTGTGAGATGCTTGAAATGGATTCTGAGGGAATACGCATGGACGAACTTGAAAAAACGTCTGCCTCTGTACTTCATGTAACGCCTTTTCACAGCTTTCCGAGTAATATAACCGCCTCGGCGGAAAGACGTGCGGAGTACATAAAGTGGGCAGAAAACAGAAATGCATTTATTATTGAAGATGATTATGATTCTGAATTTATAATGACGGGAGTTGCCCCTGAAACTCTTTTTTCAATGTGTCCCGACAGAAGTGTAATATATATAAACACTTTTTCAAAAACTATTGCACCGTCAATGCGTGCAGGATATATGATTCTTCCCGAAAGCCTTTTACAGCTTTACAATGAAAAAATAGGATTTTATTCCTGTACCGTTCCCATGTTGGAGCAGTATTTTCTTGCCGACTGGATTGACAGCGGAGATTTTGAGAGGAATATAAACCGTATGAGACGTAAAAACAACATGAAAAAACAAACGTCACCTTAATTTTAAAATAAGGTTGACAATATTGATTCTTTGTGGTATAATAAG
>CAMWGS010000271.1 GCA_947173865.1 uncultured Ruminococcus sp. | reverse complement strand
GTTTTATAAATATCGGAAACTTCAAAAGCTGTTGGGTCAAGTTTGTTTCCTGCACCCATTGAACTTATCACGGGTACTGCCGCTTTTTCCGAACGCATTATTATTTCAATTTTTCCTGTTACCGTGTCAATTGCGTCAACTACATAATCGTACTGTGAAAAATCAATCATGTCGGAAGTTTCGGGCATAAAGAAAATATTGTGAACTGTTATTTTGCACTCTGGATTTATGTCAAGCAGACGTTTCATGGCGGATGCGGTTTTAAGTTGTCCGACCGTATTCACAGTGGCAAAAATCTGCCTGTTGATATTGCTGATACAGACTTCATCATTGTCAATTAGGTCTATTGCACCTATTCCCGAACGCACAAGAGCTTCCGCAGTATGTCCGCCAACACCGCCTATTCCGAAAACCGCAACACGTGATTTTTTCAGAGTTTCCATGGCATCAGAACCGAAAAGAAGTTCTGTTCTTTCAAACTGTTCCTGTATCATACGTTGAACCTGAAAAGAACTATGTCGCCGTCCTGCATTACGTATTCCTTTCCTTCAAGACGTACAAGACCCTTTTCCTTTGCTGTTGCCATAGTTCCGCATGACATAAGGTCGTCAAAAGATATAACTTCCGCACGGATAAAGCCTTTTTCAAAGTCTGTGTGAATTTTTCCTGCTGCCTGAGGAGCTTTAGTGCCTTTTGTGATAGTCCATGCACGGACTTCCTGTTTTCCTGCCGTGAGGTACGAAATAAGACCGAGAAGCGAGTAACCCTCTTTGATGATTCTGCTAAGTCCCGAAACTTCGAGACCGAGTTCAGCTAAAAACTCTTTTTTCTCCTCGTCTGTCATGTCGGAAATTTCCGCTTCCGTCTGAGCACATATCGGCAGTACTGCGGAGTGTTCGGATTCGGCAAGACCGCACACACTTTTATAATTTTCATTTGTCTCTATATTGTTGACAAAATCGTCCTCGCTGAGATTTGCCGCATATATAACGGGTTTAGCTGAGAGCAGGGGAGTTGACTTTATAAGTTCTCTCTCATCGTCTGTAAAGTCAAATGCTCTTGCGGATTTTCCGTTTTCGAGATGTTCTTTAAGACGTTCGAGAAAATCTATTTCCGCAAGATATTTCTTGTCGCCTTTTACGGCTTTTTTTGCACGGTCAATACGTCTGTCAATCATTTCGATATCAGAGAAAATAAGTTCAATGTTTATTGTTTCGATGTCACGGAGAGGGTTTATATTGCCGTCAACGTGAATAATATTGGTATCCTCAAAACATCTTACAACGTGAACTATAGCGTCAACTTCACGTATGTCGGCAAGGAACTTGTTTCCCAGTCCCTCACCCTTTGACGCACCTTTTACAAGTCCTGCAATGTCAACAAATTCAAGGGTTGCAGGAGTGAATTTGTCGGGGTCGTACATTTCGGCGAGTTTGTCAAGACGTTCGTCTGGCACTGAAACAATGCCTACATTCTTGTCTATAGTGCAGAAGGGATAATTTGCAGATTCCGCACCTGCGTTTGTGAGTGCGTTAAAGAGAGTGCTTTTGCCTACGTTAGGCAGACCAACCATACCAAGCTTCATATTTTTAAAAAGTCCTTTCGTAATTGATTTAATTTTTATGAGTAATCCGTTTGTTGTTTACAAGCGAGCTTACAGACGAGTTTATAATTTGCAGTTCACAGTTTCCCGTGCCTATGTCCTGCGGACTTCCTGCAAGTATTTTCATTGATATATCGGAATCAGAAATAATTACGTGTCCTTCACCATGTACAGTTCCTATGCCTGTTACCTCATCGCCCTCGGAGTCTATAATTATTTCAGAGTTTTTGATTTTTGTGTTTATATTACCCTGTACAGCACCTATGCAGGTGTGATTTGCAGAACGCATTTTCATTGAAATTTTTCCGCTTTTTATCACAACACTGCCATCACCGTCATCAAGTACGCCTATTCCGACAGCGTTAGCACCCGTGCATGACACCGCTATATCTGCGGACGAGGTAACAGAAGCTATTCCCCGGAAACTTCCTATTCCTGCTATCCTTATGCCAGAGCAGGATATATTTATGTCGCACTTTTCCGATATATTAATATTTGAATCACCGTTGAAACTTCCTATTGCAAGACCGTTGTGAGAATACATACATATTCTTATTTTTCCTGAAATAAGATTTATTTCCGAGTCGTCGTCATTGTATCCACCGCCTATGCAGAGGGTTTCAACGCCGTTTGAAGTTATTTCGAGAGTTCCAGATATATCTATTTTTATATCACCGTAGCCGTGGTCATAGTCGTTGCCTATTCCTATTCCCTCGGAAGCCTGACAGTCAATTATAAGATTTCCCTTGCCCGTAAGTTCAAACTGTGAACCCATAGGGACATAAATTCCTGAATAGCCGAGTTTATTTGTTTTCAAAACGTTCAGGCAGAGTCTTGCATAATCTCCTACTGATATAGTGGGTCTGCCGTTTCCGCTTATAATATTTACATTTTTTAATGTAAGGTCACAACTGTGATTATCCATTACGGATATATTCATTTTAATCTGTTTTTCGGGGTCACCGATTATTGTCAGCCTGCTTTGGTATATGTGTATATCCGTATACTTTTCAAGAGCAAGTTTCAGCAGGTCAATTTCTGTGTCATTTTGTGCGTTGTAAATTTTCTTTGCACCTTCGGGACGTGATTCAAGATTTGTTTTGATTATTACATCTTTTACTTCCGCTGAAATACTGTTCAGAAACAGTGGTTTTGGTTTTGAAATATAATAACCCTGTACCAAGTCAGCACCGAGTCTGATGACCGTTTTCAGTTCCTGAGCCGTTTCGACACATTCGGCAATTGACTTTAATTTATTATCGTGACAGAATTCTATAATCTGCGTCACAAGCTGTTGCTTTTTGAGGTCGTTGTGAATATCGCTTATCAGTGAACGGTCTATTTTGATGTAGTCGGGGGAGTAACGCAGAAGATTTGAACTGTTTGAATAGCCTGTTCCGTAGTCGTCGATAGCGAGTTGTGCGTGTGAGAAACCACAACGTTTTTTTATTGTTTCAATACCTTTCCGTGTTGCTGAACTTTCCTCGACGATTTCAATAACTGTTTTTTCAAGAAGTTCGCCGTATGTGAGATAGAGTTCATTGAAGTCCTCATCTGTAAGAATATCGGACGGTATACAGT
>CAMWGS010000270.1 GCA_947173865.1 uncultured Ruminococcus sp. | reverse complement strand
ATTATAATATATTCATGTACATGAAAGGAGAAAGTTATATGAAATTACTTATAGTTGAGGACGAAATACAGCTTGCAGACGCTCTCACGGAAATTCTTAAAAGAAATATGTACAATGTTGATACGGTCTATGACGGCATTGACGGTCTTGACAATGCCCTTACAGGTGTTTATGACGGAATTATTCTTGACATAATGCTACCACGTATGAACGGAATTGAAATTTTGAGGCAGATACGAAAGGAAAGAATTTCAACGCCTGTACTTCTTCTTACAGCAAGAAGCGAAGTTGAGGACAAGATAAACGGTCTTGACTGTGGTGCAGACGACTATTTGACAAAGCCTTTTGTAACGGGTGAACTTCTTGCAAGGGTGCGTGCAATGACAAGGCGTAAGGGCGAAATTATTGACGAAAACAGACTTGAATACAACGGTCTTGAACTCAGAAAAAATACCTGTTCCATTATATACGGCGGAAACGATGTGAAATTAAGTCTGAAAGAATATCATATTATGGAACTTCTCATATCAAATCCCCGTCAGATTCTTCCGAAAGAACGTATTATAGAGAAAATATGGGGGTACGAAAGTGATGTTGAATACAACAACATTGAAGTTTACATATCTTTCCTCAGAAAGAAAATAGCCGTTATTTCCGCACCCGTACAGATAAAAACCGCACGTGGCATAGGTTATTCACTGGAATAGGGGGAGATTTATGTTCAGAAAAGCACAGTTAAAACTTTTTGCAATAATTACAAGTATACTGCTTGCCATTTTCATTGCTGTCCTGAGTTCGATAAATATTCTTACAAGAACGTTTATGCAGAGACAGTCAAGGGAGGTGCTTGAACAGATAGCAACGGGCGTTGAGTATGACGAAGAAACGCAGACGTTTACGTTTACTCCTCCGGATGATTTTGAACGCCGTCGTGACGAACCACCTAAAAAATCCGAAAATAAAACAAAAAACGATGTTTTACAGCCGACAGAGACAACGGACGAATCAACGTCCGAGCAGGAAACGACAGAGGAGGTAAAAGAAGTCCGGAAAGAAGCGGAAACAGAAGAAACAAGGAAAAAAACGGAAGTTTCCGAAGAACCTGGACAGCAATCGGAAGAAGTTATGTCTGAAACAGAAACGGAAGTCCGAACGGAAAAACCTTCCGAGACTGATTTACCACCTTACGAAAATACCACTGATTTTCCTGCTCCCGATTTTCCGAGTCAGCCTGACGATAATAATAATAATGATGATTTTCATCATCGTTTTGACGAATGGCAGGGTGGAGACAAGCCTTTTGATGTTCCTCCGCACGACGACCACCGTTCCGGAAACAATTCGTCTGACAATGAATACAATAATTTTGGTCACTGGTGGAATTTCAATTATAACAAGGATTATTATAATGAACAGGACGAAGATGATATTTTTCCGCAGTCATATAATAATTCGGAATATATAGTTTCTCCGCTTGTCAACGACTTAGGAATAATTCCCGAAAAACAACCGTTCATGGACGATTTGAAAAAAAATAACGAGCCTGTTCCGAAAACTTTCGGGTCTATAGAATTTTTTGTCCTTATGGCAGATAAGAACGGAAATTATCTTGCTGTGCTGAATAATGACGACATTGACAATGAAACCGCTCAGAAATATATCAATAATATAATTAATAAAAAAGAAGATACGGGTATGCTTGAATCGTATCAGTTTTATAATGTGCCGAAAGATAATGGCACACTTATTGCCTTTACCGATAAAAGCAATGAGACAAAAGTTCTCAGGCAGTTTATACGTACAACTATTATCATAGGTGCGATTACTCTTGTACTTCTTTCTTTTGCAGGATATTTTCTGAGTAAAAAGAGTATAGAGCCTATAAAATCGGCTTTTGAAAAACAGAAACAGTTTATTTCCGATGCAAGTCACGAACTTAAGACACCGCTTACCGTAATTTCGGCTAATGCGGACGTTCTTTCCGATGAAATAGGTGAAAACAAGTGGCTTAATTATATAAAGTCACAGACCGACAGAATGAATCTTCTTGTCAATGATTTGCTTAATCTGACAAGGCTTGAAAATAATACTTCAAATTTCATATGTACGTATTTCAATTTAAGTCAGGCTGTTACAAATACGGCACTTCCGTTTGAGTGCAGGGCTTTTGAAACAAACAAGAAATTCATTGTTGACATCGAGGACGGTATAACAATAAACGGCAGTGAACAGCATATTAAGCAGATGACAGCTATTTTTATTGACAATGCTCTGAAATATTCAAACGACGGCGGTATGGTTCGTGTAAAGCTGAAAAAGCAGGGTGACAAGAAAATATTGTCTGTATATAACACGGGTTCGGGCGTTAAGGAAGAAGAAAAAGACAAGATTTTTGAAAGATTTTACAGAAGCGACGACTCACGTTCACGGCAGACTATCGGCGGTTACGGTCTTGGTCTTGCTATAGCGAAATCAATTATTGACAAGCACAGATTTAAAATAAACGTCGAAAATGACGAAGGAAGAAGCATATGTTTTGTGATTGTCATGTAAAATCCTGAATAAAATGAAATATTCCGCACACACTTATGAAAAGGAGGCGGAATATTATGAACATAACACCTGAAATGTACAGTGAAATGACAGAAAAAGCTTCCCCCAAAACCAACTCAAAGGTAAATGTAAGTGTTGCCTTTGCGGTTGGCGGGGGAATCTGTGTAATAGGGCAGATTTTTATGACAGTTTTTGAAAGGTACGGACTTGACAAAATGTCCGCAAGTGCATGGACTTCAATAATTCTTGTTGTTGCAAGTGCGGTATGTACGGGTTTCGGCTGGTACGAAAAACTTGCAAAGCACGCAGGAGCAGGTACTCTTGTACCAATAACAGGCTTTTCAAATGCAATAAGTTCTTCTGCTATAGAATCAAAGTCGGAGGGTTATATACTTGGTGTCGGTGCAAAGATATTCACCATAGCAGGACCTGTTATACTCTACGGACTGGCGGCGGCGGTTCTTTACGGAATAATATACTATATATTCTGACAGATAAAAAAACAGGCGGGGTAAATCTTACCCTGCCTAATACAAAATAAATTCAAAATAAATATGTGTAGAACAAAAGAAAGGAGACAACAAAACGAGTGTAAATAACTAAAATATTATTTAACACTATGGTTATTATAT
>CAMWGS010000269.1 GCA_947173865.1 uncultured Ruminococcus sp. | reverse complement strand
AATTGAAGTTAAAGGCAGTGCCGAATTTCTTAAAGTAAAGTGCTGAAAAAAATGACTGTAAAGCTTAAACGGCTTTGCAGTCTTGTTTTTTTGTATTAGAATTGACTTTTATAAAATAATATGATATAATTTATTTTGAATTGTCATAAATGAAAGAAGGTCACAAATGGGACTGAATATACCTATGAATAAAAAAGGTGCGGTGAATAAAAATTCACTTGCAAATAAACAGGGACTTATGAACATTCGGGGAAGTCTGGACAAGCGGACACTGAACAACAGCAGTTTCAGTAAAAGTTCCATCAGCAGAAATACGGTAACGGAAAATCCTGCTCCTGTTGTACGTCCGCAGAAGAAGCAGAGGAATATTTCGGGCGGTGGCATGATGCTTAAAAAAGGACAGAAAATCACTGTTGCCGACAGCCGTAATATAAAAATTGCTCTCGGCTGGGATATACTTGATTCACGTTGTGAACTTGATGCGTCGGCTTTCATGCTCGGAGTAAACAATAAAGTTATAAGTGACGACTGGTTTATATTTTACGGACAGGATACAAGTCCCGACGGCAGTGTAAAATATAGTACAGCACAAAGCGGTGACGACGCTGTTATTGATATTAATCTGACAAGAGTAAATCCTGCGGTTCAGAAGATTGTCTTTTCCGTTACGATTTATGAAGCTGTTGCGAAACGTCTTAATTTTGGTATGACGGAGAATGTCTATGCAAGAATAATTGACGGCAATAGCAGGGAAACGGCACGTTTTCAGCTTGACGAGTGTTACAGCAATGTCACTGCTATGGTTCTCGGAGAACTTTACAGATATAACGGAAGCTGGAAATTCAACGCCGTAGGTTCGGGAGTTGCAAGGGATTTGGCAGGATTCTGTGCCATGTACGGAGTAAATATAATCTGAAAGGAATTGTTGATATATGGTGAAGTTTGAAACTTTGAACGAATTGTGTCTTGTGATTACCTGTCATGGCGGAGGTGATTATGTTTTTACAAAAGCAGGTGCTTTTATAGGCGGAGAATGTTTCGGAGCAAAGAATTATAAGTTTACAAAAGTTCTTCTCGGACCTCAGGAAAATGCAGGACGTGCTTTGCTCGGACAGATTGCAAGAAGATTTACAGGTGAAAATCTTCCACTCATGAAAGTGGAATTCAGCGGTGACAGTGTAACTTATTACGCAAATAATCAGCAACACGTTGTTGTTTATCATCTTGAAAACGGCGAGACTATTTCCGTTGAGAGTGAAAATATACTTGCATTTACAAGGGACTGCAAGTACGGAGTCAGGTTTCTCGGACAAGGTGTTGTTTCACAGAAAGGTCTTGCAACTTCAACCCTTACGGGAACAGGTCCTGAAGCTTATGTTGCTGTGCTGGTGGACGGAAATCCGCTTGTTCTCAGCAATGTCGCCAACGGTTCTACTATTGAGGCAGACCCCGACGCTGTGGTTTGCTGGATTGGTGCAGACCCATCAATGAAAATGGACATTTCATGGCGTAACTTTATAGGACAGAGTTCGGGAGAATCGTATATGTTTGAATGGAGTTCACATTGTCCCGCCACTGTTATAATTCAGCCTATGGAAAGAACGTCGGGGCTTGATGTTTCAATGGACGGAAACCGCTCGGGCAGCAGACCTACAACACAAAGACGGTTATATTAATTAATTTATTTCAGTGAGAGAATTGTAACTTTTATACGTCAAATAAGTAGATAAAGTGCGTCAATTTTTTCGGAGAGGGGGAAATCAATGGATAACGGCGAAATCAGCTACCGACGTTTTCTTGCCGGTGATGATGAGGGAATGGTCGAAATAATAAGAGATTATAAAGACGGTCTTATTCTTTATATTAACGGAATAACCAATAATCTCACTCTTTCAGAGGAAATTATGGAAGACACATTTTTTAAGCTCGTTACTAAAAAACCAAGATTTTCAGGGAGAAGCACTTTTAAGACGTGGCTTTATTCTATAGGCAGAAATGCTGCTATAGACAGTTTGCGGAAAAGGTCAAGAATTTCTGATATTCCTGTTGATGAATATAATGAACTTGCCGAAGAAGAATCAATAGAAAGAGAATATCTGAAAGAGGAGCAGAAAATTGCACTTCACAAGGCACTTCAGAATCTGAAACCAGATTACAGGCAGGTTATTTATCTTGCTTTTTTTGAAAATTTCAGTAACAGCGAAACAGCGAAGATTATGCATAAGACCAAGCGACAGATAGAGAATCTTCTTTACAGAGCCAAGCAGTCACTTAAATCAGAGCTTGAAAAGGAGGGTTTTGAATATGAAGTCCTATAAGGAAGTAGCAGAGAGTGTTTTTGAGAGGAGAGATAAGTATCTTGCCGAAAAGAAAAGAAAACGTGCTGTTATGTTCAGAACGGCTTCGGTAGGTATAAGCTTCTGTATTGTGGTACTGATAGGTCTTGGAATATGGAACAGTGACAGTATTCAGGATGTTCTTAAATCTTTTTATGACAAGGGCGGTACTGAAATTATAACTGATGTATCGGGTGAACCGTCTGAAAACACTACTGATTCAGATATACAGAATACAATAACAACTACTTTATCAGGAGAGGCAGTTTCGGGTACTGTGCAGAATGTCACAACTGCTCAGACGGAAACGGCTTCCGAACATACTCATACAACTACAGTATCATCTTCAGGCAATGAAGAAATTATTTTCACTTCTTCTGCTGTTTCTGTTCCGCCACATAGTACAAATACAGTAACATATACACAGACAGATTTAATACAGACCTATACGGCAACACCGACAGTTTCAAGTATTACAGTGACTTTTACCACTATGACAGAAGAACCGCCTATTCCGTCAAGAACAGACACACAGATATTTACGACTTCGACAACAATATCGTCATCACGTACAACGACAACAAGACAATATTTTACTACCACAACGACAGCATCAACTTATACAACGTCGCAGACGGGAATTTATCCGACAACAACAACTACTACTACTACGACAACAACCACATCATCAACTGAATATACGGCGACTTCGACAGTTTCTTCGTATACAACAACTCAGCTGCCCTATATAACAACGTCATATACCACAACAAAAGCCACTGATACAGCAACATTACAGACTACAGCAGCATATCAGCAGACAACATATTTTCCCGATACAATTACAACATCAGCCACTAC
>CAMWGS010000268.1 GCA_947173865.1 uncultured Ruminococcus sp. | reverse complement strand
TACTCATACTGGAATTATGACGAATTTTTCAGCATTGCGGAAAATATGCCCGAAGATATGTATTTAAGTCCCCAAAACTCACTCTTTGCATACCGTAACGGCGTTTTTGACAAATTATGTATAAACAGATACGGAAACTGGATTGATTATGATAACTACACCTGCGATTTCAACAACGAGGACTTTATACATCTGCTGAACTTCTGCAACACAGTCAGAATCAACGAGCCTTTTGACTGGGAAGATATGAACACACTGCCAACCGATGAAGTGAATATAATGAACAAAGAAGATGATATCAGAGTAATGAATAAGCAGTCACTTTTCGGCAACTATACAGACTCTCTCTCAAACTGCGAATCTTTTATTTCAGTTGCCGAACAGAACGGTCTTTATCTGAACGGCAATTATACCTATCTTATCGCACCTTCCAACGACAGAACAGGAACTATTTCAACTACAAGTGATATATGTTTTTCAATTATAAGCAATACAGACTGCCCCGAAGGTGCATGGGATTTCATGAATTACGTTTTAAGTCCGCATTTTCAGAATAACTATCAGCAATTAAGATGGTGCTTTTCAACCAACAAGGAAAGCTATAACTATAAATTTAACCATTTTTTTGACGAATTTAGCGAACAGTTGCATGTCCCTCTTGACCTTATACAGAATAATAACTGGTTCAGTTCTGAAACAAAGGGGACTGAATGGATAAACAAGCCGATAACAGAAGAGGACGTTGAATATCTAAAGGAATTTCTGTCGCACTTCAACAAACTCAATGACCATGATATAGATTTACAGAATATCATAAGAGAAGAATGTGAAAAATTTATAAACGGTGAAACTACTGCTGAAAAATGTGCCGAAACAATACAGGGCAGGGTTTCAATATATCTTAGCGAACAGAGCTGACGGAATATTGACTTTTCTGTATTCAGTGATATAATGATATATGACAAACTACAGAAAGGAAATGTTATCATGAAAAGAACAAGTGTTTTTCTTTCGCTTATACTCCGTCACAAACCCGAAACAATCGGCATCAAGCTTGATAAAAACGGCTGGGCAGATGTTAAAAGTCTTATAGACGGAGTAAACAGAACAGGAAAGTATTTTCTTGATATGAAAAAACTTGAAGAAATTGTCCGCACCGATAACAAGCAAAGGTACAGTTTCAGTGCGGACAAGTCTAAAATAAGGGCAAATCAGGGACATTCAGTCAATGTTGATGTTGAGTTAAAGGAATGTGTACCGCCCGAAATACTTTGGCACGGTACGGGTGAAAAGTACGTCGCATCAATAAACTCGGAGGGACTCAAAACAAAGAGCAGACTTTATGTACATCTTTCAAAGGATACCGCCACCGCTATTAAAGTAGGACAAAGACACGGAAAACCTGTTGTTTACAGGATTCTCGCAGGTGAAATGCACAGACACGGATATGTATTTTATCTTTCTGAAAACGGCGTATGGCTCACAAAAAGCGTTCCCGTCAACTTCATGCAGGTAAGCGACATATGACCATAAGAAAATATAAACCGTCCGACTGTGAAAAGCTGATAAAACTTTTTTATCAGACTGTCCACACCGTGAACTCTGCCGACTACTCCCCCGAACAACTTGACGTATGGGCAACAGGAAGTGAAAATTCTGACGAATGGAATAAATCCCTTTCTGAACATTATACAGTCGTTGCGGAAGAAAATAATTTAATATGCGGATTCGGTGACATCGACAACACAGGTTATCTTGACAGACTTTTTGTACACAAAGATTTTCAGCGACGGAAAATTGCTTCACAAATATGTGATATACTGGAAAATTCCGTTGTTTCAGATAAAATAACCGCTCATTCGTCGGTTACGGCAAAACCCTTTTTTCTGAAAAGAGGATATATCGTAACAAAGAAAAAGCAGGTTATCAGAAGAGGAATTGCCCTTACAAACTACATAATGGAAAAGGCTATGCCATAAGTCCGATAAGTATCACAGCAAAAACATTCAGCCATGTGAATGCAACACTCTGTTTGCTTCCGCTTGTGATTTTTGCAAGACGGAAATGTTTCAGTCCAAAGAAAAACGGTATTCCTGCAGGTGTGAACATATCAAGATAGAGATGTGACAAACAACCTACAAACAGTCCCACAAGTGACGGACAGTAAATATATGACAATATAAGCCCTATAAGGTATACAACAGGTTCATGCAGAATTCCTCTGTGCATAGGACCTGTTTTTCCGCTTATCTCACCACATTTTCCTATTACCGAACTTACCGGAACGGTAAGTTTTCCGATATAGCTTGTCGGGTTGTCGATATCGGGAAAAATTCCGCCCATAAGTCCGCCGAGAATAAAAAGTGTGGCAGTTTCGGAGGTATTGCTGAGATGCGGTAAAGCAGTTTCAAGTTTTTCCATATTTAAAGCAAGCATTGTTCCGACAGATGCACCGAATACAAAATGACAGTTTCCGTTCATAAATTCAAATCTCCTCATCATAAAAAAAGAGGACAGTTTTCAGCCGAATCCTCTTTAAAATTATTTATACATCTACTGTCAATTATACATTATCCGACATTATTTGTCAAGTATTACGCAAAAATAAAACCGTTCATTACTGAACGGCTTTTTTATTTTCTGTGAAGTGAGGAATGATATGAAACCATTCCTCACATTTAAAGTCAGAATTTATCTATATAAATACAGACATGAAAATCATGTTGCAGAAAGTTCCGCATATTTCTGAAGAATAAGAGTAGCGTCTACAGAATCAATAAAACCGTCACCGTTGAAGTCTGAAAGCAGATTATCGGCATAAACTGTCTCGGGATTTCTGGAATCCTGCACTGAAAGCTTTGCGTAAGCCTGAAGAACAGCAGCAGCGTCTACAGAATCAATAAAACCGTCACAGTTTACGTCTCCATTTTCCACCTGATGTTCAAAATTGCCGTCATTATCCAAATCAGCCATAATCTTGAATCCGTCGGTTTTATCATACTGCACAAAAACTTCGTTTGACGAACTGAGTGCTACAGATGCCAAATTATCTTCATAGTTCCAATCTTTAGGATAAACAGTAAACTTTGCACTTCCTCCGCTGAAAACAACTCCGTTGTCAAGCACTTTGAACTCTGCCTCGCCCATTGTTTCGCCCCTGAAGCCAAAAGTGAAATTTCTGCCTTTATAATCTTGATGATAACTCATAGTG
>CAMWGS010000267.1 GCA_947173865.1 uncultured Ruminococcus sp. | reverse complement strand
TGTCAAGCATATTCTTCATTTAATTTAAAATTTGTCATTTTTACCTAAAAAAGCTGTAAAGTCCAATGAGACTTACAGCTTTTTAAATCAGAAAAATATTATGAAAGTTCGTCAGGCTGAATAAGAAGCCCTGACTTTTCAGCGGTTTCCAGCAAAATCAAATTCCCGCTGTTCATACTTCCCCATTTTTTACAGGTATTTATAACAGCAAAACAATTTTTCATGATTGTCAATGCTTTATTTACGGATAAGTCGCTGACAGGTTCAAAAGCCTTTTCGGTAACAGTTTCAACAGCAAGTGAAATCAGTGCAGGATATTCAATGTCATTTTCGTGAACAACACCGGCGGAAAAAGGTATTCCCATACGCTGTAAACGCCTGTAAACCGATATACCGTCACCGCCACCCGATATAACGAATATCTGCGGATTTCCCTGCGGACGCTCAAGTTCTGCCGAACAGTAGTAATGATTGAAACTTCTGTTATCCATATTGTAAAGACTGCTGATATAGTCACAGGAAAAAATTTCGTCCGGTGTACCTATACGTTCCGCTTTTCCGTTGTTTATGCACATAATCCTGTCAGAGACTTTCTGTGCCAAATCAAGTTCGTGAAGCGACATAATAACCGCAAGATTTTTTTCTTTCACAAGTTTTTTAAGTATATTAAGAATTTCAAGTTTGTGGTGTATGTCAAGAAAAGAAGTCGGCTCGTCAAGCACAAGAATTTCGGGGTCCTGACATATAGCCCTTGCCAGCATCACACGCTGTCGCTGTCCGTCGCTTATACAGCTGAAATCAGTATATTTCAGAGATTCTACGCCAACAAGTTTCATTGCTTCACTTACCTTTTCCTTATCGTCTGCCGAAAGTATTCCGAGTCTGCTTGTATACGGGTAACGACCTGATTCAATAACGTCACCGCAGGTCATAAGTTCAGGGTCAATCCGTTCGGTCATTACGGCAGACATACTTCTTGCAATCTCATTGCCACTCATTTTACGTATATTCTTTCCTTTTATGAAAATCACTCCGTCAACGCTTTCAAGCTGTAGTAATATGCTTTTAAGTATTGTAGATTTTCCCGAACCGTTAGCTCCTATAAGAGTAAGTATCTCTCCGTGATGTACATGAAAGTCAATATTGCCGACTATTATTTTTTTTCCGTAACCTACCGAAAGATTTTCCGCACTGATTACTTTTTCTTTCATTTTAGACTTTCCTCCGCTGTTTTTTCAGCATTATCCACATCACAACAGGTACACCGAATACCGCCGTAACCGAACTTATACTCAACTCTACAGGTGAAAAAAGTGTCCTTGCGATTAGGTCGCACAAAAGACAGAAAACCGCTCCGCCCATAAATGACGCAGGAATTATAATTATCGGTTTTGCCGTCCCAAAAATACTTTTTACAAGGTGCGGTACAGCTATCCCCACAAATGAAACAGGTCCTGCAAAAGCCGTAACACAGGCAGACAACAGGCTTGACAACAGAATGAGTTCCGCACGGAAAATCTTTATGTTCACACCCATATTTACAGCGTATCCCTCTCCCATCTGATACGCTCCCATAGGTTTCGACAAAAGAAATGCACATACAAGTGAAACAGACGATATAACAGCAATTACTTTTATGTCATTCCAGTCCGTTCCAGAAAAAGTACCCATAGACCAGTTATGAAGATTAACAATATTGGAATCTTCAGCAAAAGTCACAATAATATCGGTCACGGCAGAACATATGTAACCAATCATCACACCGCTTATTATAAGGACAGACATTTTTTTCACCCTGACCGAAATAAGCAGAATAAATCCCATAGAAAGCATTGAACCCACAAATGCCGCAATTACAAGTGATACCGAATCAAGAACAATTCCCCTGCTCAGAAAAAATATCATTACTATAGCAGCGGAAAGTTTTGCACCCGACGAAATTCCGAGTGTAAACGGTCCTGCAATGGGATTGGCGAAAAAAGTCTGCAACAGAAATCCCGACACCGACAACGCTCCGCCAAGAATAAGAGCCGCCGTAATTCTCGGAAGTCTTATTCTGAAGATTATGTTGTGTACGGAAACATCGTCACTGTTTCCGAAAAGTACACTAATAATTTCACTCAGCGAAAATTTCACACTTCCGAATATAAGATTTACAAAAAACAGTATACACATGGCAGTAAACAGAACAAGAAAGCCTGTGAAATAACGTGATTTTTTCTTCATACTTCCTCCGTTCATTTCAGTCTGTGCAGAAATTCAAGCTGTTCCATGTCTTCTGCCTGTCCAGTGACTATCATGTGAATGTCATGTATCATTTCAGACGCTCCTGTTGTCTGCTGGAACGTATTTTTTTCCGTACACCACACATTATTATTCTTTACCGCCCTGAAATCCGAAAGCAGTTCATTCTTTTCAATAAGCTGTGAAATATTTTCAAGTTCACCATCAATTGTACTGTTATATATTATAAAGTCTGCATCCTTAGCTTTCTGATAGAATGATTCAATATCCATATTCATGGTTGAAAGGGCATTTTCTTCGGTGTTCAGGTCATCGTCGGTAAAAATATAACGACCACCCGCAAGGTCTATCATTTTTGAGATATAGTCATCAGGTTTGCGGACATTCGCATATCCGTTTGCGGTTATATAGAAAAACGCAACCGTCTGCCGTTCGTCTTCGGGAATATCGGTATTCGCCGACACCTCACCGAAAATCTTCATTTTTTCATTAAAGAAGTTCTCCGCCTCTTTTTCACGTCCCATAATAAGACCATAAAGCTTTATCCATTCAAGCCGTCCGAGAGGGTGGGACTCATAACTTGAACGCTCAACCATTACAGGTATACCGAGACTTTCAAGTTGTTCCTTTGTTTCAGGACTGTGGTAAATCATTGTCGATTCAAGAGCAAGTCCGCAGTTTTCGGAAATTACAGTTTCATAGTCGGGAGTACTGTACTTGCCGACATATATCATATTTCCGCTTTCAAGTGCGTTCTGTACTGCCGGTAAACTCCAGTCACTGCGTTTTGTGGAGGTCATTTTAACTTCGTCAAGAACGCCTATACCGTCGAATAAGTCTATTGACGACGATGCGGCAACATATAAATTTTTTACAGGCTGGTGAATTACAGTAACATCGCTGTCTGCCTGCGGTTCGGCTGTACCCTCGGGAACGAGCAGAAACTTCTGCCCGTCAGCTATATTTATTTCATAGATTCCGTTGTCCAGAGAGTAAACC